>NZ_FUYE01000018.1 GCF_900167535.1 Prosthecobacter debontii | reverse complement strand
GCCAACAGCAAGGACGAAGACCCGACGGGCCTGCTGAACGAAGGCTTCCGATATCGGGACATCGAGACGGGGATGTGGCTGAGCCGAGACCCGGCGGGATTTGTGGATGGCCCCAACCTCTATGCCTATGTGAAGCAGAATCCTTGGACGGCTTTCGATCCAGAGGGGTTGGCTGCTTTCAACCTAAGTTCACCGACCGTCGACTCCTATGAACTGGAGTTGTTTGGGAACAAATTTTCGTCAAAGTCTGGTCCCGTCGCCAATTTTGTTTTGAGTAATGCGTTTCAAGCGCAATCAGAGATTCGGCGAACGGTAAGCAATCCCGCGCAAGCCATTGGACAAATTCTCGATTATCCAGGTTCACCTACTGCTGCAACCAATGCTGTTGCCGCTAAAGTGGTTCAGGAAGCGCCAGAGGCGGTGTCTGCGGGAAAAAGCCTTTGGAGTTATGCAAAGAACTTATTTGCAAAAGTTGGCGGAAAATCAGCAAAAGAGACTGCTTCAGAGTCAAAAACGCTTACTAGTAATGTTACAGAGACAATCAGTTCTGGCGGCCAAAGTTTACGCTATGACATACCCCAAGATATTGTAGAGGGAGCCCTGCTTAAAACTGCCGAATCAAACGGAGGTAAGCTTAATATGGGTATCAAGAATATGAATGTTACCCATGCAACAACAATTGACTTTGCTGGCAGTACAATATTGACCAAAACAGCAAAAGGTTTGCATGCTGAGCAAGCTATGGTGCAACAAACGAGCAATCCGTGGGTGATTACTACGACAAATAATTTTTGCAAAAAAATATGCAAGCCAATGCTTGAGAAGATGGAAGCCGTATTTATGAAAGCTAGTCCTCGGGAAAAAGGGCCTAAAGTGGCAGTGTTTCCCACGAAAACCGAAACGAAATAAGATATGACTGAAAAGGAAATGTGGTCAAACCTTGAAGGAATTGATACTGACGGTATTACAGCACTTTCTGAAATTAAGCGCCTGTTAGAGGGGGAACTGAATGATGATGAAGTGACTGAGTTGATGTGTAATCTCGTGAGGGATGGAAGTCCCTCCTCTGCAGGTTATGGAGCCATCCCATACTTGATAAAAGGAAGTGATAAATTAACACCCAAAACTCAATTTGAGATGGTGGCGGCTGCTTGTTTAATTATAGGGTTATCAAGCAGCGATGAGGCGCCAAAAATCGACTCCATGCTGATTGAGAACTTTACTGAAAATGTCAAAAAAACTGCTCTTCAAAGACTTTTTCTTTTGGCTTCAGAAGTTGACTTAACGCCTGATGATCTCATTAGTGTCTCAGCCAATGCTTTTATGCTTACAGGTAGGCGAGATATTTATGAATATTTGATCGATAAATTATAATTTTTTAAGCAATGAGAACTCATGGCAGGCATGCGAGAGACATCCGCCGTGTTGCGGCGTAGCTGGGTCTAACCAGAGGTTAGATCAAATCAAGCCTTGCTGAATACCTCTTTGAACGGCCTGGATAAAGCCCGTGGCGTTGCAGATGAGCTTGAGGCTGTCGAGGTGTCTGGCCTTGTAGCGGGTGGGAGGTCTGAACCTGTGAACGATGGCGGTGGAGGTGACACCGAAGGCATAACCGGGGAAAGCGCGGTAGGTGCAGCCTTCGTGCTCGATCTCCTCATCGGGTATCCAGTGCCAGGAGCGGAGTCTGCGTGAACCGCCGTGGAAGGCGCTCTTGAGCTGTCCCCAAAACAGCCGGTTGCCAAAGATCTTGGCCCCGGTGTGGACCATGCCATGCTCGGGGCCAGGGGCAGGCTTGCGCGGGTTGACGTCTTTGAAGAAGAGGGACCAGCGGCGTTGGTTGACGTCGTTTTCGAACTTCTTGCGGGCCAGGCGGCGGATGCGGACCCACTGTTGAGGGGTGAGTTCCAGAGTGTGAAGCTCACCGACGGGAAGGGGGGCCCTGGCAAAGGTACCCCAGTAGCGTCCGGTGAAGTCGCCCGGTCGGGTCTGGTCGGACTTGCCGAGGTCGGAGGCCAGATAGTTGATAAACCCTCCATGATGCTTGATGGGCTTGAGTTCGCAGGCGGCGGAACCCAGGTGCTTGTCGCCGTTGTGACCGAGGGCATACCAGCGCTCAGTGATCCAGGTGCGGACTTATCTCAATGCCCACGAGACGATCGGGGCACGGATCACCGTCAATGGGGGAGGTGCAAATGTGCTGCGGGCTCGGCAGGTTATGGCGTTCCATGGCGGCGGAGCTAATCCGCAAGTGACCACGACGGCCTCGGATCTGGTGGCGCTTTTGGGTGCGGATGCGGCGGCGCAGGAGCTGGTGGAGGTGACAGGCGCGGGGAGCACCCCGCTGCAGCCGCTGCCTCGCACGGCGTTGACGGGTGTGAAGGACAAACCGCCGATCACCAGCACGCTCAGTGAGGTGGTCGCAGCGATCCAGGCACATCCACAGGCTTCCGCCCTGCTGACAGCCACGGCCTCCAGCGGCAGCACGGGGCGCACGTCGTATCAGTGGACGAGTCAGGATCGCTTGGCCGGGGTGACAATGCCGGATGGCACGCAGCATGACTACAGCTATGATTACCGCGCCCGACGGGTGGGCATGGCTCGACATGGCGGCCCTGAACCTGCACGAGACACGGCGGTGGTGTTCAGTGGCGGGCTGAGCGTGGCGGAGTATGAGGGCGTGCCGGGCTTTGCGGTATCCCCGGAAGCGCCCTCGGTGCACTATGTGCGTGGTCCTGACATGGGCGGAGGCGTGGGCGGCATGCTGTATAGCGTGCGTGGGAGCACGGTGAAATACAGCCTGAGCAACGGGCGCGGGGACATCATCGCGCAGAGTGATGCGAGTGCGACGATCACGTGGACGGCGAGCTACGAAGCGTATGGCAAGCGTCCGGTGGAGACCGGAGAGAACCTGGACAAACAGCGAGCCAACAGCAAGGACGAAGACCCAACGGGCCTGCTGAATGAAGGCTTCCGCTATCGGGACATCGAGACGGGGATGTGGCTGAGCCGAGATCCGGCGGGATTTGTGGATGGCCCCAACCTGTATGCCTATGTGAAGCAGAATCCTTGGACGGGCTTTGACCCACATGGGTTGGAATTTTATGGCACCAATGAAGGGAATGAAACGCCCGAGGTCCGCCAAGCCATCCGAGACGCTGACAATGCAGTCTATAGTCACATCGGTGGCATGCTAAAAGGAACGGGTAACGTCATTCATGGAATCCTGAAGCAGGTTAAAAGCGCCATCTTTGGTGAGAAGGATGCCTTCGACATTTTTCCGGGAGTTACTTTGGTTGAGCATGAAATAAACGGCACAAAGCCTAAGCTCCCTGACATTACCACTGCGGAGGGACAAGGAGAGGCAATAACAGGAGCCGCGTTGCTCTTCGAAGGTGCCAAGACAACTTCTGGCGGAGGTAAAACACCAACGTCTTCGGGGCAAAAAACAGCCGCTACAAATGCTGCTATAGTTGAAGCAGAGACTGGCCCCTTAAAGGGGTCTGGGGGACCTGGAAAAGTCTATGAGATACCCGCCAATCAGCTCATTGCAAACAAGCCATATATTGGTAAAACGCGTCAACCAACGGTTGCTGACAGAATGAAGGCCAAAGATCATCGTTCGAAAACCCCCACCGGTCATCCACCCCAAGCTAAAACTCTTGCAGAAGACCTCACAGATAATGAAACGGCAGGCGTTGAAGCACTGCTAATCGAGCAAAGAGGGCTGCAAAATTTATCGAACAAAATACCAGGTCTGAACACCTCGCTTCCGAAAAACAAAGAGCGCATTGAAGCTGGAAAAAAAGTGCTCGAACAAGCAAAATGATGCAACATGAATAATAATGATGATTTTTGGGGAGATTTCACGAAAAGATCAACGCGAATGGCTGTAGAATTTCGTGAAGGGAAACACAGTGAAGTCTTTGATGAGATAAACAGAATTTTTGAGGCGCATGCGATCGACTATTGTTTTGATCTCAGCATGGACGGGCCTACGTGCCTTCTGATTTTCTCACCAGAAGGAGATTATCGGGTGGCTGAAGAAATTGACTCGTTGTTAAAGTCTGCCCCGATCCTTGCGGATTGGAAATTTGTTGGCCGACGCCAGAAAAAAGAGCTTTCGGATCTTTGCGCTATAATCATGCACCTTTATCTGGTTGATCTAAATGAATGCAGATTTCAGATCGACAACAGTGAAACTACAACAATCAAAATATTTTTGCCTGAGTCGGCTGATTTGACAGTAGAAGAGTTGCAAGGACTTGCGAACACATTTGCCTGGCATGCATTCGGCGAAGCGAAGGTGATGGACATGGGGATTAAGTCGAAAGCAGAGTTGGGGATTGCTCGTGTCAGGGGTTTATTGTCACTGCAAATGATGACTGGTGAGCTTAAAAGAATTGAGGCTTCGATGAATTAAGTGAATCCACGGGAAACGGCCTCTCACACTCAGCAAACCACCCTTGGCATCCGAGCATAGTTCACCTTCAAGCCATCCGCCGCGCTGCGGCTGAGCCAGGTCTAACAATAGGTTAGATTAGATCAAGCCTTGCTGGATGCCGCGTTGGATGGCCTGGAAGAGGCGTAGGCATAGGCTATGGCTCTTATGGATGAGTCATCGGCAGCGATACTGAAACGTGATGCGGTGGGGCGCGTGGTGATGCCACGTGCGAAGCGGGAGGTTCTGCTGGATGAATTTGAGCCGGAGGCCTTCGCGATGCTCACTGACGGCATTGATATGCACGGTGCACGTCCACGTGGCTGGTATGAGCGATGAGGCATCTCATCAACTGGCTTTTTTTGACCTAACGTGAAGGTTGTTGATGCAGGAGCCGATGGCGATGCGTTATGGGATACATCCTACACGACACGACACGCTGCATGATGCCTGCTAACCTGTTGCACGAACTTGCCGCCCAGAGGCAACTCGTCGCCACGCAGCAGACGCAGATTGAGTCGCTCAAGATGGAGCTCGAACAGCTCAAGCAGCACAACGAGGTGCTGCGCCTAAAGGTGGATGCGATGGCGCGCAAGCTGTTTGGCCGCAGCAGCGAGAAGCTGGATCCCGCACAGCTCCAGATAGTTTTTGAAGCGTTGCAAAACAAGGTGCCTGAGGACGGCCCAAAAAAGCCGGAAGCCTCCGAAGACGCCCCTTGCGGCTCGGAGGCCGATGAAGCAGCCAGGAGACAAACTGCGCGCCAGAAGCGCAGTTTGGAGCAGATGCTCGAAGGTCTGCCGGTCACCGAGGTCATCATTGATCCCGATGAGGTCAAGGCCGATCCGCAGGCCTGGGTATGCATGGGGGCGGAGGTTACCCGGCTCATGGATTACACACCCGGCAAGTTCAGCTGCCAGAAGATCATCCGGCGCAAATACGTGCGCAGGGAAGCCCGGCACCTGCCGCCTATCACAGCGCCTTTATCCCTCTTGCAAGAGCGCTGCATCGCTACACCACGCTTACTGGCCCATACCCTGACGCAGCGTTTTGAACTGCACCTGCCTTACTATCGGATCGAACAGATGTATGGGCGGGCCGGAGTGCCGATCACGCGCCAGACCTTGAGCAACAGGGGTGGCATGTGCGCGGATGCCTGCGGCCTGATCATCCAGGCGATGCAAAGGGAAGTCTTTGCCGATGGGTATGTGCAGATCGACGCTCTGAGCGGAGCGAGGTAGCCAGCCGAAGGCTGCCCCGAAGGGGAGAGCGCTGTGGGGCAGCGCGAAGCAAACGCCCGTGAAGTATCAAGATCCAGAACGCAAAGGCACCTGTGGCACAGGTTACCTGTGGGCAGTCCACAACCCTGTGCGCAACCTCAGCCTGTTTGAATGGCACACCGGGCGTGGGGCCGCTTGTCTGGAAAGCCTCGTGCCCGCAGACTTCACCGGGTTGATCCAGTGCGATGGTTACCAGGCTTACGAAAGCTTCATCTGCTCACCGCGCAGGAAAGGGCAGATCCAGCTCGCCGCATGCCCGGCGTAAGTTCTTTGAAGCACGGGGCGAAAGCGAGGATACCCGCTGGGTGCTTGAGCGCATGCAGCAGCTTTACCGCATTGAGGCAGGCTTGAGGGAAGCCCGCGCCGGGCCGACGGAAGTGCGGGCGGCCAGGCAGGAGCACAGCGCTCCGATCCTGGAAGGCATCCATCACAAGCTCCAAAGCTTGCAGCAGAGCCGCAAACATCTGCCGCGCAGCCTCATAGGCACAGCCATTAGCTACACGCTCAACCAGTGGGATAAACTCAGTGTTTATCTGCGGGACGGTCGTGTTTGCATCGACAACAACGGGATCGAAAATGCGATCCGTCCCAGTGCCATCGGCAAAAAGAACTGGTTGTTCATGGGCGACCCCAAAAGCGGTGTACGCGCCGCCGTGTTCTACACGCTGATTGGCAACTGCCATCGTGAAGGCATCAACGCCGAGGCCTACCTGACGGACCTCTTCACCCGCCTGCCCACCGAGACCAACCGGACCGTGCATCGGCTCACGCCGAGAGCCTGGGCGGCTAACCAAAAAGGTCTCAACCAATCACAAGCAAAGACCTGCGCGGCCTCAGCATAGCACACTTCCTGTCAAGCTCCTGGTGAAGGGGCTTCGTTTGACGGATACCTTGCTTCGCCAAGTCACAAAGGTTTGATAGTTGATCCCCGTCAGCGCTGCAAAGCGCGGCCCCGACAAGCCGCTGCTCTCATACTCCCTCACCACGGCAATCAGCCGCCCCACCGGCGTCTGCACCCGTCCCGCCCGATCACTCTTCAACACGATGGCCTGTTTGTTCATAGAGGTCATAGCTGACCTCCTGTGACCTCTATGAATCTAGCCACTTCATACGGCACCCCGCGTGACGCTTACACCCCTTTTCCCAGCACCACACTCTTTCATCATGAACCGTGCCGTCAGCTTGCCTTGGCTACCCGGTCGGTAGCTGACCACCCGGTTTGAGTCTGCAAACTCTGCCTCGGTGATGACTTCCACACTGAGGTATTGGGCCGCATTACTGGATGCAGCCGGGCGTGTCTGCGCGGCCTGCCTGCCGGGCTCGGGGCCAGGAGCTTCACATCGGCCTCCTTCGAGATCGTCTTTGGCGGTAGCTCCTGCAGACGTTAGGCTCCTTTTGAGCAATTGTACAGTTTTAAAATACACCCTAGCTCCACCGCCCCCCCAGAGGGGATGAGCCCGTCTATCGCTAGGTGGTGGATGGCTCGACGATATTTTATATTTAAGATTAATTATTCATTGATCGGATTGACCGTGAATTTTTTCTTCCATCATCATCACAGCCTGAGAACCATCGATAGCTTCAAACGTATCTAAAAGCATTGCGTCAGCAGATAAGGACTGACGGGCAGACTCATCCGAAACTTCAAAGAGCAAATAACAGTCTTTATCTACCCAAAGCTGAAATTTTTTTTTATTTATCATATTTAATAATCATGAAGAAAGCGGAATGCCTCTCCGGTCACAACCTCTAAGTCTAAATGATAACAACGCCCAGCGTTAGATGGAAAAGATAATGCCCTGAATGCGCTAATTCCACCGCTTCTTTGTATATATATACCTGCTTTAACAAACTGGGCATCTAGCTCCTTGCGTATGCTGTTCGGGAGTTTGTCCCGTAGTTGGGAAAGCATGACAAAACCCGATCCGTAGCCAGGTGAATTTAGGCGTGTCCAAATTACCCTGTAGAGTTTTTTTTCCTTTTTCTCAGCACCAAATTGCACGTGCCATTCTCCAGCGTGTGGAGCACTCCAACCTTCTTTATCTTTAGGCTTCTCTTTCGGATATTCAGGTTCAGGGGGGAAATGTGGATCTTTATGTGGTTCTGGTCCGGCGGTGGGATCATATCCAGGAGGCAATATGCCAAATGGATCGACGGGTGCAGGAATTTCTCCAGAACGTCCTCCTGGCGAGGATCCCGGGTAATCGGGGGAATTTGGATTGTTCCCAGGGCTCCTGAAAGGAGTAGAATTAGGAGACGGGGCCATAGGATTCGAGGTTGCTGGCATCGTTGTAGGCGCCCCAGTCAGCCTGCCATCGGTATCGATGAAATTAACAGGATTGTTTACACAAAAAACCTGAAGATTTACACCTCCATGTTCTCCAATCGGATCCCGTGACAACCAGCGTTGCATCTCAGGTGCGTAATACCGGTAGCCGTAATACAGGAGGCCTGACTCCGCGTCTTCATACTTGGTGCTGAAGGCGAAGGGCGGGCGGGTCAGCCATTCGGCATCCACATTCAGGTCGCGTTGTTTCTGATTGCGCTCCACTCGCACGGTTTCCTCCACCAGCAGTTTGCCATAGGGATCATACTCCAGGCGGTAAAGTGGCAGGGATTCGCTGCCGTCTTTCTCCAGCCAGCCCATGATGTTGCCATTGCCATCATACCAGGGTGCAAGCTGGCGGTGGCTGCTGCTCTGCCCCGGCACATACTCCGCCACCCACAGCAGACCACCCACGCCCCCGGCTCCGCCCAAGGTGCCATCCACATCCAGGCCCCAAAGGTAACTCCGGCGTAGGCCAAAGCTGCCGCTCGGGCTGCTGCGCACGAACTCCGCCAGCAGGGTCCAGTCCTGCCACAGGAACACCGTCTCCTCGGCGAACGTCCAGCTCCCATTCACCAAATCGCCATTGCTCTGGCGTTGGTTCGTGAACACCTGCTTGGCGATGCGGCGGCCCTTGGCATCGTAGCTGAACTCCAGGCGCTTTACGGGCTGGAGTGCACCTCAATGCCGCCTAAGGGACGTGCAAGGCGCATTGAAGGCGCAGCTTCACTCCCGATTGCAACTCCATGACCAGAGCCGCTGTCGCTTGGCTTGGGAGTGTTCCAAGCGCACCAGCAGAGATTACGGTCTCCACAAAAGACACCTCTTTGGCGGGTTGTGGCTTCCGGATTGGATTCCCCATACCATGCTTGCTTCGCCAAGTCACAAAGGTTTGGTCGTTGATCCCAGTCAGCGCTGCAAAGCGTGGCCCCGACAAGCCGCTGCGATCATACCCCTCACCACGGCAATCTGCCGGTCCACCGGCGTCTGCACCTGTCCCGCCCGATCACTCTTCAAAACCACCACTTCTTCGTTCATAGAGATCATACCTGACCACCTATGGCCTCTATGATGCCAACTCCTTCATAGGGCACTCCTCGTGACGCTTACATTAATGCCGACAAGCTGCTGCTCAATGTAATCGCCTTGAGAATCAAGGGTCAGGCGGTTTTCATGCGACGAAATGATGGTGAAAAAGGTGCAGAATTAAGCACTGTATACCTAACATCTTTATAGGACGAGGCTGCGTGACAGATACTTTGTGGCACCTTTCTTGAAGAAGGCCACTCTTGTTTACTGCTGAATTAATTACCACTCACACCATCAGTAACATGCCTTTCTTTTACTCCCCATTTACTAGAGCTGACACCAACCTTCGTTAGGTAGATGTTGCCGCGATATACTCTCGCGATGACCCCTCTCCCTGGATTTTGAGGGTCCGTAAATCCCTTGACGTAGAACAACCCAAGATTTTTCGACTGCTCTCTTAATTGCTCAACATAATTTGGTGCATCCCACCAGTCTGCTGCGTTATCAGGCGGATGCATGACATAAGTTTTTTCAGCTTTCGCCTGGGTCAATCCAAGTAATTTACATAGGTCACTAAAATGATCCGCACATCCAGCAAACTTTCCATTATATCTGAAATCACGGTAATCAGGGTTGCTACGGATTTCCTGCTCACCTCTCACCAAGAATGAAGGCCTAGGAATATCAAAGCAATCTTGAAACGGATCGTGATCTGGTTCTTGATCTATTTTAGTGCAGCTTGCCGAAAATGCCATGACCAAAAAACTAAGAATGACAATTTTTAAGATATTCATAGGATGTAGTCAGGAATAATCGCTTCTAAAACTCAACGCACGGATGGGATAATGACTCAGTATTTAGCAAGGTCTTTAAACCCAGTTTGTGTGAACGGTACATCAACCGAATCTACATCATAGTCAAGCCCCCGGATCAACATGTAGGCATACCTAGTTCTTGATTCGCCTGCAGGAGTGCGGGATGAATTTGGATCATTTAAGCGAGGATCAAAATCATAACGGTCCAATATTTTGAAGGTCCCCTCTACTTTATAGTCCACTCCATTGCATGTGACTTTAACCTTCATCACAACCGTAAAAGAACCTAGAAGATTATTTCCGTTCCCTGACCCCGTTGTGTAGTGACCTTTAGCGTCGCTAACTTCTTTGAAATTAGCTTCCCCAGCAATAACCTCCTCAATTGCTTTAACTACTTTCTCATGCTCAAAAACGTTAACTTTATTAGCAAAATCAATTGATCTAACCTGATCTCTAGACAAGGTCATTTTCGCTCCTAGACCATATGCAAAATGAAGTATCCCTTTGGCACCCAAATCGTCTCCACTCTCGGCAAATTTAGCTGCTAGCGCTACTACGATAGCATCGCTGAATGGATTTAATTGTCCCGGCCTAAAGTTGGAAAGCCCTAGATAATCCCATTGATTCACCATATCATTTCCCACCATCCCATACAGATTGATGCCGCCTTCTTCCCCAATCGGATCCCGTGACAACCAGCGTTGCATTTCGGGCGCATAATACCGGTAGCCGTAATACAGCAGTCCAGACTCCGCGTCTTCATACTTGGTGCTGAAGGCGAAGGGCGGACGGGTGAGCCATTCGGCATCCACATTCAGGTCGCGTTGTTTCTGATTGCGCACCACTCGCACGGTTTCCTCCACCAGCAGTTTGCCATAGGGGTCATACTCCAGTCGGTAGAGCGGCAGGGATTGGGTGCCGTCTTTCTCCAGCCAGCCCATGATGTTGCCATTGCCATCATACCAGGGTGCAAGCTGGCGATGGCTGCTGCTCTGCCCCGGCACATACTCCGCCACCCACAGCAGACCACCCACGCCCCCGGCTCCGCCGAAGGTGCCATCCACATCCAGTCCCCAAAGGTAACTCCGGCGCAGGCCAAAGCTGCCGCTCGGGCTGCTACGCACGAACTCCGCTAGCAGGGTCCAATCCTGCCACAGGAACACGGTCTCCTGGACGAAGGTCCAGCTCCCATTCACCAAATCGCCATTGCTCTGGCGTTGATTCGTGAACACCCGCTTGGCGATGCGGCGGCCCTTGGCATCGTAGCTGAACTCCAGGCGCTTTACGGGCTGCGGTCCATCGCCCGTGATCCCAGGGAACTTCTGCTCCTGAACGATGAGGCGATTCTCCATGTCCCAGGTGTAGGTCCACTGAGCGTCGCTGGTCAGATTGCCTCGCTCATTGAACACCCACGTGCTGGGGCTGGCAGGAAGAGTGAGAGTCTGGTATACTGGCACAGGCTCTGGGGAGCGATCTGGGCGGCTGGCCACCACCTTGGTGCGCTGGGCCGCCGGAGGTGCCGGGTTCACCAGCAGATAACGCCACTGTGAGCCCTCGCGCGAGGCGGTTTGTCCATCCACCTTAACCACCGCATTCGGATGCGCCACGCCGCGCAACCAACGCTTCTGGGCAGCGGTGATGGTGCGATTGTAGTTGCTACCACTGGCCGACTGCGCGTGCAAGAGCGTCTGGCCCTCCGGATTACCCGTGGTCGATGGGTTCCCAGCATCGTCATAAGTGTAAAGATGCGACCAATCCTGGCGGGTGCTGTTGTCAGACGTGCGTTTACGCGCCGCACTGGTCAACTCTCCACGATCGTTGTAACCGTAATCCAGCCAGGTGCCATCGTGACGAGTCTCCTTATCCCGCCGTCCGGCTGTATCCAGGTCGTAGTCGTAGCTGCCATGCACTGTGGCTCCGCGCTGCCAGATGAGGGTATCGAGACGCCCCACGAGATCCTGAGTGTAGGTGCCCACGAAGTTATCCCCTGTAGCGATGGGACGCGTCAGCGTGTGGACTCTCTGGCTACCCGAATGGTAACCATACGTCGCTGTCACCAGAGGATCTCCTGTCACAGGGCCTAAGTTAGCGGTTTCCAGCCGCTTTTGCGAATCATAAGTGTAGGCGGCCTTTTGCGAGACCCCGGCAAAGGACCACTCGAGGGTGGCCACCTGCCCCGATACGTCCGAGGTCTTCGTCAAGGTCAGGCCATTCAGCAGACCACTGGTCACTGTCTCCACGACATCGCCATTGGCCTCATGGGCAAAAGTATGGCTCCCGGCTGCATCGGTCAGGGTCGAGAGACGGCCCGCGCGATCGTAAGTGGCGCTGACATCCGGCGTGCTGTCTGAATAATCAATCCCTGTCGTGCGCCCAGCCGTGTCATAGGCATAGTCCGTGACACCCCCACCCGCGCCGCCCCAGGTGCGGGTATCCAAGCTGCCATCCGTCTGATAGAGGTAAGAGACAGAACCCGAACCAGGACCATAGGTGCGGCTGCTCAAACGGTTGTTGGACATCACAAAATCGCGTCTGCTGTAACCCGAATTGAAAGACGACGTCGGAAGCGATGAGACAGACCAGAGGCTAGGGGTCTGGGTGGAATAAGTATCCAAAGACAGCAAACGGCCCAGGCCATCGTAGTTATACCGGACAGGCTGAGCAGCGGCTCCCCATTGATGAGTCTGAAGCCCCATGGTATTGTAGGCATAATAAGTGCGCAGTCCGGCACTGTTTTGGATCCAGTTCACCTGCCCCGCGTTGACGTGGGTATTCGCATAATAGCCGTAGGACGTGCTCTCCATCGCCCCATTGGTTTGGCTGATCACTTGACCTGTCGTGGGGCTGTAGGCCGTGGTTTGGGATTCTCCGGTGCCGTGATCGGTGACCGTCGTCTGACGACCGAGCGCATCATAAAGGTAGGTCACAGGCTGCGACTGACTGAAGCTCTGGGAACTGACCAATCGGCCATTGTAGAGGACCTGGGTCTGAGTGCGGCCCGGGTAGCGAGTGCTGGTCGTCGCGCTGGTCACGGTCTTACCACTGCGCGTGCGGGTGGTCTGTTCCATTTCGCCATCGGGAGAAAGGGTTTGCGTCACCCAACCAGCCGCGATGTTTTGTTTTTCCCGGCTCGTCGTGGTGAGTTTTTGGGTGCCGTTGCCATCTGTCACGTAACGGGAGACCTTATTGACCAGCCACCAATCACCAGCATCAAGTTCATAATACCGCTCACGTTCTGTGATGATGTCTGTCGAGCCTGGAGTGAGGACATTGTCTCCGTTGATATCATAACCCTCCTTGTCCGCGAAGCCACGGTAATCATAGTGGTAAAGATAGTTCGCTTGTCCTGTGACGGACTTACGAACGAGCTGACATGCCTCGTCATAAGTATAGGTGGTGGTCACACCATCAACCGTTTCTGAGAGTAGATCTCCATCTCCGCTCCGAAGCCGCGTGTTCGTTGCTATCACTGTCGATGATGGATCCAGAAGCTCTTCAGTTTCTTGGATTCCAGAAGCAGTCACCGCATATGAGTATCGTTTTCTGACTTGGCCTGTGCCCGAGAGCTCACGTATCCGGCCATCGAAATATCTTGATGTGACCAAAGTGTGATCTCCTGAAGCTCGGCTTGCTGTCTCTGTGAGCAAGGAACCGTTGAGTCCATAGAGGTAATCGGTTCTGATACCGGCTTCATTCGTTTCATAAAGCGTTGTTCCTCCGATTTCTGAACCCGAATGTTGAGACAGAGACAAGCCTGCCGAAGATGTCGTCTCGGAACGATGGATCGTCGTGACCTCGTTAGATGGTGCACTGTAGGTTTCCGAGTAAGAGGTCAGAATGTCTGACTGAGCAGGCCAAGTCGACGCTGGTGCGCCCACTCTTTTCACACTCAGTAATCTGCCTGCGGTGTTCTCCGTGCGAGTCGTTGAAACCCCCATTGAATCAGTCACCGTCTCGCTCAAATCTGTTGGGTATTCGCGGCTTTCAATGGTAATGCCATCTTGAGTAATGGACAACAGCTTACCCGCACTTGAATATGTGTAGTACTTAAAAGTCATCGTTTGCCATTCAGTGCCATCCCAAACTTCGGTGGTTTCACTCACAACACCATATGGACCGCTAACTTTTTTTACTCTGTAAGACTTTCCAGTCTGTTTAAAGGAACCTTCATAAATTGGAAGCCCTGAACTATCTGTGTTAATAGCCCCTTTAACATCATGTAAAACGCTTTCAGTCGTATAAGGCCCGCCCTCAACCGGATACAACGTCTCGTCTTCAGATGTAAAAGGCTCCTCAAGCGTGTATTGAGTCACCGCACCCAAGGAGTTGATTTGCGCGGCTAGTTCACCAGGGATTGACGTATCATTGGGAGATCCATATGGAGGCGACAAAGGCTCTGTGCCAACAATGGAATAATGCCCTCCAATAGCACTCGGCATGACTGGGTGATAAAAGTTGATTCCGAGCTTCTTACAGCTGGATGGAAGGCCCAAAATATTAATTTTATAGACCCTTTCACGGATAGCCCCATTGGGAGCAGCTGTTCCATCTGCTGCGACATATGAAGAGGCCCATGGATCCATGACATTTCTTGAAGTGTATAACGACTTTTCATCACCCGATGAAGGCCAATAAAGCTGATAATCCTGCGCTCCCCCTGGCGTGAAATGAACTAACTCGCCAGTGTCTTTGCGCAGAATCCGCCCGCCTGTAGAACTAGTAACGTCGGTGCTGAGCCAAGGTTCGATCACCTCATCCGTAGGCCGGTTAACTTGAGTTCCTACCAATTCATTAAGGCTAGACCCCTGGTAAGTTTTAGTAACGATGTAGTCCGAGTTCGCTCGATACCAATATTCATTCTTTCGCTGAGCGAGCCCAACACCCGAAATTTCATAGTTGAGCTTGATGAAACGGTCCCCTGACAATTGGTATCTAAAAACCTCATGTTGAGTTTGATGATAACGCGTCAATTGCTTTACGATACCCCCAGTCTTGAACTCGTAAGTCTCCTTTGTCTCCGAGATGAGAGCATCTGCAAATACCTCTCCACTGGGGCTACCGCCAGGGCTTGTGTTCACAAACCTCGAATTTACCTCTTGCTGTTTGACCCCGCTTTCTGTCCATGTCCACTTCACCGTACTAACCGTGTTGGCCACAAACGTTTCTTCATAAATAAGGGTCATGCTTGGATTCAGATCGCTACCTTTGAATTGTTTGAATTCAAAAGTCGATCCTACTTTTTTGATGTAATATGCAATAAGTGGCTCAGCTTCAGCGACCACGTCAAACGATGACTCATCGAAGAATTCGCCACTGTATTGTTTGATCGAAATAATATCATCTTCTTCCGTCGCCTTGAACACATAATTCGGGGTCTTGTAAATATGAAATTCCCCCACAGGATCCGACAAGAAATGAGAGACATGAGATTGACCTGCCTCTCCTCGGAAAGAGAGTAATGTCTGCCAATCTTCCGAAAAATCGGGGTTTTCCAGCAAGCTGGCATCAAACACTAAGCTGCCAAAAGGCATAGCGTGCTTTTCACCCTCTTCTAAATAGCCCCCTAAGGGCAATTCAAAGTGGGCTCGAGGGGCCGACACTTCCTCAGGATGAGCCGTTGCTGCAACGGACGAAACCGAAGGAGACGTTGAAAGACCTGACGAACAACAACTCGTGCCACTGCCAATGAGAGGTCGATCAGACACAAAAGGCTCTTGAGACGCGGTAAGCATTGAGGGGGCACTCCCCCGAGCTAATAAATTCGCCATCTCAGGTTGCGCTGCGGGTTTCGCAAAACTGATTTTATAGGACTTCTTCACCAAGGTGAACACTTCACCAGGATCAGATGGCTCGGGATCTGGATCGCCGCCACCTCCAGTAGGCTCTGGTTTGGCCATGGAGAAAAATCCGGCTGATGGACCTACATTTCTTGGTTCTGCGGACGTGTCCCCTTCGGGCCCATTTGGACCTATGGTCGTAACGGTCTCCTTAACCATGATGTCCGCCTTGCCTGCACAAACGCTGCACAACACGGCTCCATCTTCTGCTTCATCAAACACCAAATCATATTCTGGGCCGATTTTTAAATTCAATGAGTTACCATTTTTAAGAGCGGAGCCTGCTAACGCGACTTTTCCCTTAACCCCACTGATATTAACTACGATGTCAAGACTGTCTGGCTCAGCAAACAATGTCGTCGCTAACGACAAAACAAAACAAGCGAGGATCTTAATAGACATTGGACCAGGAAATTTGGAATACATTTGAGATGACACGCGAGTTATTTTCAACGTAGTGGGGTAGTTACTTGAAACTGAATATAAGGCGTCGAACGCCAATCATTCGGATCACTCCCCAAAGCGATCTCTTCAGTATCGGTAAGACCGTCGCCATCGGCGTCCATACTCGCAGGAAAGGCCGAATAGAATTCCTCATGATCAGGAACCCCATCTTCATCCGTATCTGCTACCCAAGGTGAAGTGCCCGCAAGATGTTCCTGAAAATTTAACAACTGATCACTGTCGAAATTGTCTTCTGAGTCGATCATTCCATTTCCGTTTTGATCCGGGTCCAATGGATCAAGGCCATGCATCACTTCCCAGCCATCGAGGAGCCCATCCCCATCCGTATCATGATTTTTGGGATGCGTTCCATGTAAATACTCCAACGCATTACTCAACCCATCAGGGCGATCAAAGTCATCTAGCCCATCTATAACGCCATTTTGATTCTCGTCCGAATTACGAGGGTTTAAACCATAGGTCACCTCCCACCCATCCGGCAAGCCATCATTATCACTGTCGGAATCAAATGGAAAAGTATCCCATTCATACTCTTGTAAATTGGTCAAAGAATCTTCGTCATCATCATTCTCGGGCAAAAGTGCTAATACGGCGTCCCAACCATATCCGCCTGGAGTGCGGACCTTCTCCCAAAAGTCAGGCAGGCCGTCCTCATCAAGATCATTGGTGACGATGTGGGCCGTTTCTATCCCCCCCACCAAAGAAGCTAAAGAAGTATCTACGATAACTTCACCCGAGCTGGCAACAGACGAAGTGTAAATCACTTTACGGTTTTTCAAATACTCCACATACTGCCCAGTCCTCCTAATCGAAAAGGTCGTTTTGAGACCATATCCTCCAAGATTTACCTTTTGAACACCTGACTCATAAACTTCTGCACCTGCCGGACTGAACTTGATCGCATGGGTGAATGTTGAAAAATGACGATCCACATTTGCAGCTGATAACCCGACGGCCAAATCGCTTTCAGGTTTGACGGAAAATACAACAACGCCATTCGCAACGAACTCGACCTGACTCACACCATCCGCATCCCAGCTACCTGCAACACCGCCGTTTTTGGTTAAAGATCCGATGGCATCATCCTTGACAGTGTTGTTTAGATTCGACCACGTGACTGGTCTCGTGAAGCTGGTGTAATCCTGTGGATGCGTACCAAATCTAAACTCATGCAGGTTCGTTAGCCCATCCGAATCTCCGTCCGTAGACAACGTGAAATCTAGGCGTTCCAGGATCAAATCATTGCCCGTTCCTCCGTAGTAGTTGGCGATGTATGAGTAAGTCTGTCCGCCAATCACAATCGAAATGATTTCATTATCAGGAAGATCCGTGAAGAAACCTTCAATGAATGCAGAGCTAGGTGTCAATTCGACCACTTTGATCACTGGCGGCGCTGTCGATCCGGTGAAATTGATATGAATGGATTTGCCAGAGGCATTCAAAGAAGTCGCCGTTATAGGGACTTCACTTCCAGTGACGTAATTTGCAGAAAACACGCTGTCTGAGCCGATGCCTGTTAAATTCAAATCAAAGTTTTTCGCGATTCCGAATACTGTGGCAGTGATTCTCACAACTGCGGTATGCGTGCCGATTGCGCTAGGATTGAAATTGATGACGAAGGTCCCGTATTGGCCCGAACTCAGTGCCGTAGGTAGAGATGAACTAACGCTGTAACTTGATGAGCTGTCGTTAAGCTTACTCATCGTAATCCCAGACAGAATACCCACCCCATGATTTTCAATGCGAATCGTCTGAGAGCTAATCCCGCTATTATACGAGGTCACTCCAGTAGCGAAAAAGGTTTGGCCAAAGTCTAAGGTCTGGCCATGACTGAGTTGCACATCGTTGGGAGACTCAACAGCCATTACAGCTTGCGGTTCTGCGACAAGCGTTATCGCATGATCCAGGCCCGAGGACGTGCTGACGTGTTTTTGACTGACTCCCATTTCTCCAGCAAGCACGACCAGCGGGAGAGAATTCGTTGCGGGCGTCGTCGTTCCTTGACCTATCTGCCCCACATTGTTATGCCCCCAGGCATGGACGCTGCCGTCTGAGCAAAGCGCGTAGCTATGATTTTCCCCGGCAGAGATGGCTGTGACCGTTTTGTTATAGAGACTGGAACTGCCACTGTCGGTGTTAACGAGGGCTGGCGTAGAAGTCGCCGTGGTGGTGCCATCGCCAAGCTTTCCATTGGTATTCGCTCCCCAACTTATCACTTTGCCATCACTTCGCAAGGCTAGCCCATGAAGCTCTCCCGCAGCTATTTGGGTGATGGTTAGGCCGCCACTGAGTAGCGAACCGAGGCTTGTATTGATAGGCACATAGGCATCCGCGCTACCAGGAGTGCCCGTGAGGCCGTTGCCGAGTTGACGGCTACCGTTGTCTCCCCATGCTGCAATGCTACTATCAGAGCATAGCGCTAGGCTGAAATTTAGTCCTGCGGAGATACCGATCACAGTCTTCCCAGCCAATGCTCCAGTGCTAGTATTGACCGATTGAGGAACACTGAAAGACGCCGTTGCTGAATTACTGCCCAGGCAACGAGCCGTGTTACGCCCCCAGGCAGCAAGGCTACCATCGGAACATAAAGCCAGGCTGTGAAAGGCGCCGCTGCCACTAGCAATACGCACCACGGTTTTTCCATTGAGGGCAGAACCGGTGGCCTTGGTCACTAGAGTTGGAATGCTTGTGGCCGTCGTGGTTCCATTTCCCAATTGTCCAGTGGTGTTATATCCCCAAGCGGCCACATTCCCGTCCGAGCAGAGAGCTAAGCTATGATAGAGACCCGCAGCGATAGCGACTACCGTCTTGTCCGCAAGAGCTGAGCCTGCCCCATCAAAGACGGCGATGGGGCTCGCGCTATCGGTCGTGCCGGGAGTGCCCGTCAAGCCATTGCCAAGTTGACGATTTGCATTGTCCCCCCAGGCATAGACTTTACCCTCTGAAGTCAGCGCGAGGGTATGAGTGCCGCCTGTAGCAATGCTAAGGATTGTCTTGCCTGCGAGAACGCCCGTGTTCAACGTAGCCACGGGTGTGGTGCGATTTGTTTTAACACCATCTCCCAAACTGCCTTGAGTATTAAAACCCCAACCGTAGGGGCGTGAGCCCGCCCATTGCAGTACGAGATCGTTGCCGTCACCCCCGTAGTAGTTGGCAACAAAAACATACGAAAGGCTACCATAACTTAAAATCACCTGGCTGCCATGCGCCATACCGACGTAAGAGCCCGAAATGAAGTTCAACCCCGTGTTGTTAATGACCTTCAGACTCGCCCCAGTCGCAGGAGCAAAAGACAAGCTGATTTGCAGTTCACGGCCCGATAGGTCCACGATGCTGGAGGTCGTGATAGGGATCGATTGCGCCGTGCTAAAGTTGACGGCGTAAGAAGGCAGTTGCCAGCCTTCCACACCTTGCCCGAGGATCGCATAATCGTAAGCGGCTTCATTGGTGTCGTTACTATAGATGATGATAGTGGCAGACCGCGGCCCTGGAGCGCTCGGGTACAAGGTCACATTAAAGGTGCGGCTCTCTCCAGGTAAAATCGGACCCGTAATTTGACTGACCCCGAAATCCGCCGCGTTCACCCCAGTGAGAGCAATGTTAGAAATGATCAGCGGACCACTCCCGCTATTCTCGATGGTAAAGGTTTTGACACGCTCGGGAAGCGCCACCGCAGGACCATAATCAGTATCATCTGACACGGAAGGAGTTGTGTCTCCATCGACAATCGTTACACCGTTGCCTTTCACGTTGATTTCAGGCTCGATACCCTCTGCCTTCACCGTGAAAGTATAAGCAGCTTCGTCGGCGTCATTGCTATTGATTGTCACCGTGGCATAATGCGCTCCAAGAGGGCTGGCAGGATAAAACAGCACATCGAAGCTTTTGCTCTGCCCTGGAGCGACCGTTCCACCTGAGATTTGAGTCACCGAAAAGTTTGACGCATTGGGTCCGCTTAAACCAATGCTGGACACAGTCAACGGACCCGTTCCCGCATTTTCAATGACAAAAGTTTTAACCAATTGAGGAACATAGATTCCAGGACCAAAATCAGTTCCGTCAGACGATGATGGGGTCGCATCTCCATTCACAATACCTAAATCATTGCCTTTGAGGTTAATCTCAGGCTCAACGCCCTCGCCACTCACGACAAAATCATAAGCACCCTTCGTGGCATCACTATTGGTTACGGTAATGGTCGCCGTTCTCGTCCCGATCGCACTTGGATTAAAGGTGAGTGTAAAAGTTTTGGGAGTCGAAGTCGTGACGGTGGTTGGAAGCGAAAGCCCACCCACGGTAAAATCGGCGGCATGAGTTCCACTTACCGTGATACTCGAGACTGTGGCATCTTTTGCCCCCGTGTTCCGAATCGTGTAAGTCTTCGTCACATACGCATTAACGGGGGAAACTAAAGTTGGATCGAATAAGGTATTGTATGCCAGACTCGCGCTGGTGGCACCGTCTGGAATGCTTTCGCTGCCTGAAGAGATATAAACGTCGGCACCGACTTTAAGCTGCATCCCGCTGAAGCCTTGAGAAATCCCCAAATACCCCCCTTGCACGGGGCTTCTTGTTCGAACAATCGCAGAATCAGGCAAAACGGAGCCAGAATACTGCCATTGATTGCCATAGATGTTCGTTAAAGTGCCATAGCCAAGATCTGACCATGAAAGTCCAGAGTCATAAGAAACTTGAAACTTGGCGTAGTCTCCCCGCGGAAATCCAAGGCTACCGGATCTATTCCAAGTAATCAATCCATTCGAATCAATCTGCAAACTAGGACTAAAACTAGGCATTGATACTCGACCGATCAGAGAGGTATCATTAGCAGAGTATTCCGAAGGATAAACGTGCAGCAGCACTCCATTGTTTTCCTGCATCGTTGCACCAGCCGTGACATAATTACTCAGTCGATAGTCCTGGGATCCGTCCGCAAAGGCTTCCCCATAAATAACGCCTTGATAAGGCCCAAACTGTTCTGAGTTAAATGTGATTCCGAAAGCCATTTGACCCGACCGATTTTCCCACCAAGAATAAAGTGCATTACCATCACTTAGAATGGCCCCTACCGAAGAAATTCGAGTGCTAGCCATACAAGGTATGTTATAATACTGACTCGCTACCTCATCATACATTTGCGCATTACTTTTTGAAAATATTCTAATATCCCCATTAGACTCTATTTTCATTCCATCTTTTCTAGACACATAAGGCAAAAACGCAGTGTCGCAGCTACCATCGAGATTGAGTCTGGCGAGGTAAGACTGAGTGATGCCCGCAATTTGAGTAAAATAACCCAAGACATAGAGCTGATCATTTTTCAATGCCAAAGAATCAACAGTGTTATTTGGATCAGGGCTAAAACCGGTATCCAAAGTACCATCTGTATTCAAACGAGCTAGGCGAGTCTTTGCTGCGCCACTGACGGTGGTAAATGCTCCGCCAACAATGAGCTTACCATCTTTTTGCAAAGCCAATGCTTTCAACAAGGTGGAATTGAGGTTCGCTGGCCCAAACACTGGGGCGTAGGTCGAGTCCAAAGATCCGTCGCTATTGAGCCTCACCAGATGCGTTGCAGTTCCTCCCCCGACACTCAAGACCGCTTTTTGACTCCCCGCGATTATTTTGCCATCTTCTTGAAGGATCAGATATTCAACCCGCCCTGAAATGGAGGCGCGAAAACTTTCGTCCAGGCTACCGTTTGAGTTTAATCGAGCGACCCCACTACCCGTTCCGGAATTCGTCGTGTAGATAAAAGGCCCGCCTACCAGGATCTTTCCATCAGGCTGAAGAGCTGAGGTCACCACCGTGGAATAAGCGGGAAGGCCTACACTAAAATTTGGATCCAGGACTGGCACTGCCGCCCTCAGCCCTCCCAGAAATACCACGAACAAAAACAGCCAAATTCTCAAGGCTGACGAGGGGTAAGAAGAACAGGTGTTCATGAATTTCGGAATATTCGTGTTAGCTCAACAAGGGATCGATTCAACAGCTTTAGCGTTAAAATCTTATTGGATTGATCTAAATTTAGTATTTTAGCTTAAAATGAAATTTCTATCATTCTTGATTCCCTTCATTTTACAATGGGACTAGGCCCACCGTTGCCACTCAAGGATATTGATCATCAATGATGATGAGGCTGCTATCCGAAAGACGGATTGGAGTGGAGGTCTGCTGGGAGCTCCAATGTCGTTATGACCTAATATAGGAGCCGACTGACGGGTTAGTCGGACTAGCCGAGGTCAAAAACTGGATGCGGGGATCGCTTCAACAAGTGCCCGCCAAATCAGAAGGCTCTCGCTGTCCAGCGAAAACAGTTCCCACCATTGTATGGCGACGGAGCGAGCGGTCCGAGAATCTCCTTTCGCTCGGCAAGGCCTGATATATCCAGGGTTTGGAGACTGAACGGGGGTGCTATTGTCTCGCCTCGGTTCGCTTCAAGTCTCTAAGCTTAACGCGTGGTCTCCGCAGCCGCCTCAGTGAACGCGAGTTTCTGAACAAACCAATACAACGCTTGCTTCCACTCGGTGAAATCGTGTGCGTGGTCGGTGACATGCCAGAGATGAGGAACGCCATTGGCCTTGAGATAGGCATGGAAGTCCTGACTGATGTGGATGAGACCGTCACGGCTACCGCAAGAGAGCCAGAGCAGCTTGAGCTGTTTCGCCGCTGCAGGATCAGGCAAAAGATCTTCGTTTTTTCTCGTGTTCGGAGCGGAGGAAAAGCCTCCCACCCAGGCGAAGGTGTCCATGTGAGCAAGACCAAAGTTCAAAGACTGCCCGCCCCCCATCGAGAGGCCTGCAAGTGCGCGCTGCTCACGATCCTTTCGCACGGCATGGCGCGACTCGATGGTCGGGATCACATCCTCCAGCAGGTCATGCTCGAAGACGGTGAAGGCGGGCGCGTGCTGGAAGACATCGCCGGTGGGTCGGTCATTCGTCTGAGCCCGGCCATTGGGCATGACCACGATCATGGATTCGGCTTTGCCATCAGCGATGAGATTATCGAGGATCACATTCACCTGAGCGCCGCGCTCCCACTCCCATTCATCTCCCCCAATCCCGTGCAGGAGATAGAGCACGGGGTATTTTTTCTCCGGCACATAATCAGGCGGGGTATAGACGTTCAGCTTCCGTCGCGTGCCGACGGTCTTGGAATGATACTCGAGGATCTCCAGCTTCCCATGAGGGATGTCATCGCGCGGCTCATCCCAACCTGGGAGTGGGGCAGGAAAGGCGGGCTTATCATCCGCTTTAAGCTCGATGGGTGCCCAGGCTTGGCGCGGTTGTGGGGGTGGGCTTTGGACGGGGTTTTCCATGGGTTCTGCGATGTCCGCTCCGGAACAGATCAAACAGGCGAGATGAAGGAAGATGGCGATTCGCAGGTGCATCGGCTTAGCGTGTCGGGATGCCATGCCACGGATTCCGCTGCGGAAGAATGACGATTTTTATAAAGAATCGGTCTTGGCCTGCTCAAGGCCCTTTCCAATCACGTGCAATGAAGCCATCGTTGATGAGGAGAAAATGGAGCGGGCGATGGGAATCGAACCCACGTATCAAGCTTGGGAAGCTCGTGTTCTACCATTGAACTACGCCCGCAGACTGCTTTTCCGCAGAGGTCGCAGTTTGGCGATGGCCGGAGGAGATGTCAAGATATCGAATCGTGTCGCCGCACGAAACTTGAAGGGTGTGCACCTGGGTGGGTCTGGGCTTGCGATTTGGCCCAAGTGCGCCTAGGCATGCAGGCTGACTGACCAACCCCTGATCATGTTTTACATTTCCACCCGCGGGCAGACCCGTCCCCATACGTTTTCTGAAGCTGTCGAAGCCGGTCTGGCGACAGATGGGGGGCTGTTTTTGCCGGAAAAGCTGCCGGATATCGCAGGGAAACTCGCAGGTTGGGCGTCGCTATCCTATGCGGAACTGGCTGCGGAGTTTTTCCAGCTCTTTGCTCCAGAGATCCCGGCGGAGGAGTGGCGTGCGCTGACCCAGGAAGCATACTCCAAATTCGATTCGCCCGACGTGGCGCCTCTGAAAAAGCTCTCGGACCAAATCCATGTGCTGGAGCTTTGGCATGGGCCGACCCTGGCGTTCAAGGACTTTGCCCTACAGCTCCTGGGCCTGCTGTATAAGCGGCAGGTGAAGCTGAAGGGCAAGAAGCTGGCCGTGCTGGGTGCCACCTCCGGCGATACCGGCAGTGCCGCCATCCACGGCTGCATGGGGCAGGACGGCATCGATATCTTCATCCTGTATCCGAATGGCCGCGTGGCCCCGCTGCAGGAGCGCCAGATGGCCTGCACGGGCGCCAGCAATGTCTATGCGATCCCGATGCCCGGCACCTTTGACGATGCCCAAGGCGTGGTGAAGGAGTGCTTTGGCGATCCTGCGTTTGTTTCCGCCGTGAATCTCTCGGCGGTGAACAGCATCAACATCGCCCGGGTGCTGGCCCAGTGCGTGTATTACATCTGGGCTTGGCTGAAGCTGCCTGCTGAAGCCCGCGCGACGGTGGAGTTCGTGGTGCCGACGGGGAACTTTGGCAACGTGCTGGCCGGTTGGCTGGCTCAGCAGATGGGCCTGCCCTGCGGCGGCTTCCGGGTGGCGACGAACCAAAACGACATCCTGTATCGCTTCTTCGAATCGGGTGAATACAAGCAAGGCGAAGTGCGCCCGAGCTATGCGCCGAGCATGGACATCCAGGCGGCCTCAAATTTCGAGCGTTATCTCTACTTCCTGTTAGGCAAGGATCAGGAGCAGGTGCGGCAGGTAATGCTGCGCATGAAACAAGGCGAACGTGTGACGCTGCCGAAACCGAAGTCCAGCTTCCGTGCCACCCGCATGGATGACGCGATGATCGCCGACACCATCGCCCAAGTCTGGCGTGACTACAGTTACGTGGTGGACCCCCACACCGCCTGCGCCTTCACCGGTCTGGCGGAAGATCGTGTGAGTGTCGTGCTCAGCACTGCGAGTCCCGCGAAGTTTCCCGAAGTGGTGCAGGAAGCCACCGGCACGGAGCCCCTCCACCCGACGCTGGAAGCCCTGAAAGACAAGGCCCTGCAAACCTACCCTCTGGAGTCCTCTCCTGAGCCGTTGAAGGCTTTTATCCGGGAGAAAGTGAGTGGCAAGTAAGCGTGACCTTACCTTTGAGTTGGCCGCAAGAAAACGCAAAAAGCGCCAAGGAGGAGACGAGAGATGGCTGACTAACGTAGGCGGGATGTGTTTGGAGCAGAACGCTTGTGGTTCGATAAGAGCCTCATCGCCAAACTATCCGGCGCTTGGGGGAGATGGTGAACACCCTGGAGAGTATGCACATCTTCGGGGAGAGCCGGATAGATCGGCGGTTGGCTTAAAGATGAGGGCGAAGTTCACCCCGCCGAACACATCCGGCCTACGGTTGCTTGCAATAAGGCGCACGAAAAGAGGCTGGGGCCCATTCACTTCACCAGCTTCACATTCTTGAAGCCAAGACCGTCGCCAAAGACGAGGAAGTTGAGGGCCTTTTTCTCTTCACCTAACAAGGCGTGTGTTCCGCTGATGACGGTGTCATTCACCTGCACGGTGACGGTGTCTCCCTTGAAGGTAATGCGCACCGGATACCAGAGATCGGGCTGGAGCTCGATGGCTTTGCGGGCGAGTGGTTCAGTCTGCGTTTTATCCTGACCGGGCTCGGGGTTCTTCGTCAGGCCGACATGGGTGGGGCTGATCTCGACACGGAAAGAGCGTTTGTCGGCCCCGGCTTCGATGCGCATGGAATGGCGGTCGGCACCCTGGAATTGGATCTGATAGTCGAGCGTGCCTTCCTTCACAGAAATCGGCACACGCAGGGTAGCTCCGGCATCCTTGGCACCTTTTTGAGTGCCCCATACGGCCCCGTCTTTCGACTTCCAGACTCCACGTCCGGTCGTCCAGGGTTTCCCGGGCACTTCAGCCAGGGATTCCGTCAGCACAGCCTCGCCGGAGACGGCAGGGAGTTCCGCGATTTTGGGCTGAGGTTTCTCCAGAATGGGAGGCATCTCGCGGCTGTAACCGCCATCGCGATAGCGCACGAGCAGGGCACTGAGTTCCTTCACCACTTCAGGATGCTCGGCACTGACCTCTTTGGTTTCGGAGGGGTCTTCTTGCACATTGTAAAGTTGGGGTTTGAACTCCTCGGACTGCTTGCGTCGGATCCCCTGTGCAGGCACGCCTTCGATCCATTTCCACGGGCCTTTGCGGATGGCATAAATGCCGTCTGAACTGTGAACGATCATGTCGCTGCGCGCAGGTTTGGCTTCTTGCCCCAAGAGAGCAGGCAGGATGTTGTAGCTATCCTCAGCGGCCGTTCCTGCGGCAGGCAGTTTTTCACCCACGAGGGCGGCCGTAGTGGCCAGGATATCGGCAAGACTGACCATCTCTTTGCACACGGTGCCTGCGGGTACATGACCGGGCCAGCGGGCGATGAAGGGCACGGTGAAACCACCCTGCCAGACGGTGTGCTTACCCCCACGCAGGATGCCATTGACCTTCAGTCCTGCCTTGTAGGCGTCCGTCTGTGGCATGTCGCGTTCAGGCCGGAAGACCCCGCCGTTGTCAGCGGTGAAAATCACGAGAGTATTGTCGGTGAGGCCCTTCTCATCCAGAGCCGCAAGGATGCCGCCGACACTGCGATCGAGTTCATGAATCCAGTCGCCATAGGGGCCGGCCTTGCTGGTGCCCGCAATGTCCTTGTCCGGTGTCACGGGGTTGTGGACGGCCACGGGAGTGTAGTAGAGAAAGAACGGGGTGTCCTTCGACTGCTGGCGGATCCAGTCGGCGGATTTTTCCGTGAGGTAGGGCATGACCTTCTCATTGATGCGGCGAGGGGCATCCAGATCCAGCGTCTGCACGCGACCACTCTCGGTGTCTTCAGCGGTGTAAGTGGCTTTGAAGTTGGGGTTGTCACGGTCAGGGCCGCTGATCTTCATGCCAGCGGGGATTTTGCCGTCACGCAGGCCATAGACGAAGCGGTTCTCCACATAGATACCGGTGAGGTCGCCATGATTGGCGGGCACGCCAAAGTGGTAGTCGAAGCCGATATCGAGCGGGCCTGGGGAAAGCTCGGCGGCGTAGTCGGTCTTCCAGACGGGTGAATCATCCGCCTTGCCATAACCCAGGTGCCATTTACCGATCGCAGCGGTGTTGTAGCCATGCTTCTTCAGCAGGGAGGCCATGTTCAGCCGAGTGGTCTCGATGTGCAGTGGCGAGAAAGTGCCGAGCACGCCATGCTTCTCCGAGGTGCGCCAGCAGTAGCGCCCGGTGATGAGGGAATAACGCGTGGGCGAACAGACGGAGGAGGTGGTATTCGCATCGGTGAAGCGGCGACCTTCCTTGGCCAGGCGATCCAGGTTCGGGGTCTGGATCAGTTTTCCATCCGCCCCATAGCAGCCCACGCTGCCGTAGCCGTAGTCATCCGAGAGAATGACGACGATGTTGGGACGATCTGCGGCAAACGCCGTTAGGCAGAAAAGGCTGAGGAGCGTGAGCAGGGATTTCATGCGGCCCCTGAAAACGAAGCGAGTGAGCGTTCCTAGCCGCAAAAACACGCAATAGGCGCAAAGAGTTAGGGTAGGTGGATATGCGGAGGGTGGGTTTGTTCTGCTGGCGACGCGACTCAAATCTCAGATCGGGTTGCTGAATAACCCGCCCTTCAAAAGATGCGGCCGCGCGCCAATACCCACTCTCGGATAGACGTTTGTATTCGCAGTTTTCTGGTCATGCGACCTGCCCTAAACAGACGGGTAATCCGGCCACAAGGTCGCGAGAGCCCAGCAAATGGAATGCCAGACAAACCCGGCCTTGTATGTTGAGGGCAGAATGAATTTGGCCACGAGAACTCGCCAAGAAGCATCAAAATTCAGGCTCCCATTTTTTGCGCCTTCTGCGTTTTTTTTTGCGGCCCTTCAGAGCAAAATAAAACCCCGACCTGCTTTCACAGATCGGGGTTCTGAGAGAGTTCTAAAAACTCGTTGTGAGGAGATTACAGGATCTCCACGCCGGGCACCTGGACGCCGGGGATGGCAACGGGGTAGCCGCCTTCCGCGTCAGGCTTGACTGGAGGTTCGGTCTCAGCGGTGACGATGTTTGGCATGTGCTGCACCTTGGAGTTGAAGGCATCTTCCCACTTGATCTCCTTACCCGAGTAAGTGGCCATACGGCCCAGGATGGAGGTCATCGTGGAGTGAGCACCGTAGGAGGCGTTGTTGATCGGCGTGTTGTCACGCACAGCGGCCTGGAGGATGTCGTGCTCAGTCTGATACGGATCAGGGTCACCGGTGCGGCGGCCTTTTTTGCCTTTGGCTTCACCGTCTTCAGCAGCGGCAGCGCCAGAGCCGGGGCGGTATTTCCAGATGACGTTGCCCTTATGGTCCACAGCGTAGCAGTTGGGCTTGTTGTCCAGATAGATCTTGCCCTTCGTGCCGGTGAATTCTTCACGCACGGCATTGTAAACGCCTGCTTGGTGACGGCACTGGCTGTTGATGCGCACGCCGTTCTCATAGGTGAACTCGACGTAGTGGTGGTCAAAGATCTGCCCGTATTTCTTATCCACACGCTGCTCGCGACCACCCATGCCCTGAGCGCTGATGGGGTGCCCACCGATGAACCAGTTAGCCACGTCGATGTTGTGGATGTGCTGCTCGTTGATGTGGTCACCGCACAGCCAGGTGAAGAAATACCAGTTGTTGATCTGATACATCAGCTCGGACTGATTCGGCTGCTTGTCACGGAACCAGATGCCGCCGCCATTCCAGTAAACCTGGCCGGAGACGATATCACCGATGATGTTCTGCTCCTTGACCTGCTTGAGAGCTTCCAGGTAGCAGTTCTGGTAACGACGCTGAAGGCCGACGACGACCTTGAGGTTTTTCTCTTCAGCGACCTTGGCCATTTCCAGCACCTTGCGCACGCCGGGGGCGTCCACTGCCACGGGCTTTTCCATGAAGATGTTTTTACCCGCGTTCACAGCCGCTTCGAAGTGATACGGACGGAAGCCAGGAGGTGTGGTGAGGATGACGAGATCGCACTCATCAATGACTTTCTTGTAGCCATCCAGACCGGCAAAGATGCGGGAGTCATCCACCTGGACTTTCTCCGCATGCTTGGTGCGCAGGTTGGAGAGGGAGGCTTCAGCCTTCTCTTTGAAAGCATCTGCCACGGCGTGAAGGACGACGCCTTCCTGCTTGGTGCTCAGAGCCTGGTTGGCTGCGCCTGAGCCACGGCCGCCACAGCCGATGAGGCCGACTTTGATCTGATCGCTACCTGCAGCCCAGGCGGACTGTGCAACGGTGAGGGCACCCGCGGTGACGGCGGTTTTGCCGATGAAGTCACGGCGCGTGGTGGTAGGGGTTGGTGTGGTATTCATGGGATAAATCGCGGTTGGATAAAGACGATGGGGTTTGAGAACGCTGGCAGAGGCTCAGGAATTCCAAGCCTTTTTGATCACCTCAATGCCTTCCAGGTAAACCTGATCAGGAGATGGGAAGAAATCACGCCAGACACGAGTCGCGGCTGCGAGGTCGGGGAGAGAACCGCCGAAGGCCTCGATGGTCATCCAGCCATCATAACCCAGGGACTTCAGCTTCTGGATCTGCTCGGGGATGTTGATGTGGCCGCGGCCTGGAGTGCCACGATCATTTTCGGAAATGTGGACGTGGTAGAGCTTGCCCGAGTTATAGACGGTCTCGATGGCGGTCATCGGGCACTTCTCCTCGATGTTCGCATGGAAGGTGTCATACATAGTGCCGAAGTTGGCGTGGCCCACGCGCTTGGCGTAGCTGGCGGCCTGCTCCATGGTGTTGAGCAGGTGAGATTCGAAACGGTTCAGGGCCTCGATGGCGCACTTCACGCCAGCAGCTTCGGCCACCGGAGAGATGGCGCGGTGCACTTCAGCGGCATTGTTGAGCTCTTCTTCGGTCGGGTATTTACCGGTGAACTGACCGAGCACCTGATAATAAGGGCCGCAGAGGACCTGCACGCCCGCATTGTGAGCGCATTCAAACACGCGCTTGAGGTGATCGATGGCACCCTGACGGTTCGCCGCCACAGGGCTGATGGCGTTGTGAGCTTCATCGGGCAAAACAGTCACGGCAGTGGCTTCGAGGCCGTTGTCTTTCAGCACACGACCAATCGTGGAGAAATGAGCGGGGTTGCTCACGTCAAAGATCGGGATCTCGACGCCATCGTAACCGGCGGCCTTGAGTTTCTCGACGATAGGGAAGTTCTCTTCGGTCACGTGACCGGTCCAAAGGAGGAGGTTGAAGCCAATTTTCATGTATGGGGAAGGCAGACTAGAAAAGCGCTGGAGAAACCGCAAGACTTGCTTTTTGGCGATTTCTAAGCGCGGACAGTGGTGAACGCAGGCAGAGCGGTGAAGGTTTCAAGTTGAACATACCAAAGCGAAAACCATACTCAGCACGTAGCCCCAAGGAATTCCCACACACTCAACTGCCCCATGATGCCCACCGCTGCACGTCTTCTGTCTCTTGCCGCCGTTTGTTCCCTGCTGGCCTCGTGCCAAAATGGTCAAAGCTCCCTCGGTGGGAATGACCCCTATGTCTCCAACTACGGTAACGACGGCGGCTACAACCCCTACCCTGGCCAGACTGGTTATGCTCAGAGCGGGGTTGGTGGAGGCTACAGCGCCCCGTCTTACACCCCGCCTCCGGCCCCTGTCGAAGCGGACCCCTATGCTTTCCATGCGCCCAGCTCGGCGCCTAAAACGACCAGCAGCAGCTCAAGCGCCAAGAAGACCACCACCTCTTCTTCCTCCAAACCTAAATCCACCCCCAAGAGCACCGCTAAAAAATCCAGCGGCAGCTACAAAGTGGCCAAGGGCGACACCCTCTACGGCATCGCCCGCAAGCGCGGCACCACGGTCGCCAAGATCAAATCCGCCAATGGCCTGAGCTCCGACCTAATCCGCCCCGGTCAGACCCTGAAAATCCCCTGAGATCACGTTCCATAGAAAGTGGCAACGTGGAATGGCGGGGGGGATCGAATGAACGAACCCTCCGCTCCGTCAACTGCACTTACGTCTATGGAAACACCTCCCACTCCTCCTCTCAGTAGCCCCGTGGTACGCCAGGGCCCCACCTGGAAAAGCATCATTCTCTTCACCCTTGCGGTTTTCGTCGTCGGTTGCGGTGTTACCGCCGCAGCTACGGCTTGGTGGGTGAAACGAAACATTTACGCCAGCCCCATCACGCCCGTCAGCCTCACAGCGAGCGAGCAGCAGACGCTGGAGGCTAAGCTCCAGGTGCTCAATACCAGCACCGCCCCAGCAGCCCAGCCAGAAGTCTCCCCCGGCGAGCAAGAGCGCACGCTCATCATCACCGCCCGCGAGATCAATGCCTACCTCGCCAATCAAAACCTGGGCGATACGGTCAAAGTGGATCTCGGCCAGGACAACATCTCCGCCACCGTCCTGGTTCCTATTCCTCCCGATGCGGGCGTCCCCTTGCTCTCAGGCACCACGCTCAGACTGGGTTTGGCGATCAACGCCATGATGGACGAAAATAAAAAAGTCGCCTTGGTGGTGCGAGATGTCCGCGTCGGCGGCATGCCCCTTCCCAATGCCTGGCTCGGCGACATCAAAGGGGTGAACCTCGCTGGTAACGAACTGGAGAAAGACCCTGCTTTGCAACGCTTTTTAGCAGGGATTCAGAGCCTGGAAATCACCCCCACAGGACTGCGTATTGTATTGGCAGAATAGGGGTTACAGCAGGCTTGGCCAGTGCCTTTGACAACGGCAGAATGTGAACAACTCAATAATTTTCAGAAAAAGATGCTTGGCAACTGTTTAGGGGTGCTTTAATTATCGGCCACGGTGGAAGGTCTCCCGGACCAACCTCCATCTCATCAACAAACCAAAATCGACCATCATGAAATTGAAGAGCATGACCTCCGTCATCACGAAGTCGGCACTCGTTCTGGCAGCAGCTGCTAGCCTGAACGCTTTCGCTGGCACCCCCGCCCCAGCTAAGGGCGTCACCCCAGTCGTCGAAGAAGACGCTGGTGCCCTGTTCGACACACTTGGCGCTACCGTCGAAGTGGGTTATGACACCCGCCTCTACTACCGCGGCCTGTGGTTCGCAGACAACGTCACCTGGGCTGGCCTCAGCCTGAGCGTGCCTCTGACCGAGCAGCTTTCCCTGGGCTTCGGCGCTCTCTATGTGAGCACCGTTGACACCCTGGTGAATGACGAAGGTGCTGACACCCTCGACTATTCCGAGCTGGACCTCTCCACCTCCCTGACCTACGACGCTGGCTTCGCCAAGTTCGGTCTGGTTTACACTCACTATGAGTTCTTCGACGGTTTCGGTGGCACTACCGCCAACGGTCCTTTCGGTGCCGGTGAAGGTAACGTCTCCAGCGCTGACGAAGTGGGTATCACTGTGTCCACCACAGCTGGCCCTCTGAACATCTACACTGGCTTCTACTATGACTTCCGTATCGGTGGTTCCTATGCAGAAGTTGGCTTTGATCTTCCTATCGAAATCACTTCCTGGCTGAGCATCGTCCCAGCTGTTAAGGGTGGTTACGGCTTCGACTACTACACCAGCGGTGTGGTCCCAGGCGTCCAGAGCAGCGGTTTCACCCACGTGATCCCTTCCATCTCGGCTCCTATCAAGCTGACCAAGATCGCTACCCTTACCCCTTACATCGCCTACAACCTGTCCCTGGACGCTCGTCATGAGCTGAACACCACCGACAGCGAAATCTTCGGCGGCGTCAAGCTGAGCGTGAGCTTCTAATTTTGTCGGAGTCTTAAAGATTCCTTCAAGCCAACTCCCAACCAGTGCTCCTGGTTGGGAGTTTTTGTTTTTGGGTAATTGATCACCCCGAGTTCAACTAGGCTCAGTCACGGAAGTTTTTTTGTTTGTTGGGAAAAACCGCCCCCGCTATGAATGGAGCACCACCCTCCTTTATGGCCCCCAAATCCCTCAACTGGAATTCCTCCTCCCTCACCCACGGCTGGCAGCGCGGCGTTAAATCGTTCTACTGGGGCCTCGGATTCCAGCCGGAGGATTTTAACAAACCGCAGATCGGCATCGCCACGCCCCTGCTGGATGGTAACATCTGCAACATGAAGGCCTATGAGGTGGCCAGCCTCATCCGGGAAGGCTGTGCAGAATCAGGCCTCATCGCCTTTCCCTTCGGAGTTTCGGGCGTCAGCGACAACATCACTCAGGGCCATGAAGGCGGGGCCTCATCCCTCGTTTCACGCAATCTCATGGCCAATGGCGCCGAGATGGTCACCAGCGCCCACTGCTATGATGGCCTCATCGGCGTGCATCATTGCGACAAAAACGGCCCCGCCTTTGCCATGGCCTTGGCCCGCCTTAATTTCCCAGGGCTGATCGTCAACGGAGGCAGCATCCTGCCGGGTTGTCATTCGGGTAAACCCATTACCATTCTGGATTCCTACGATTCCCAAGCCCAAGCCAACAACGGCAGCATGAGCTTCGACGAATCCGAGGCCATCATCCGGGCCGCCTGTCCAGGAGCCGGCGGTTGTGGCATCGCCGCTTCCTTCAATACCTGGGGCATCGCGCTGGAAGCGATGGGACTTAGCCTCCCAGACACCTCCTCCATCCCAGCGGTGGATGCTGGTAAGAAGGGTGATTGCCTGCGTGCAGGACAGGCCATGCGTCGGCTTTTAGAATTGGATCTGCGCCCGCGCACGATTCTGACCCAGGCGGCGCTCACCAATGCCATGACCGCCATCGCCGCGATGGGCGGCTCTACCAATGGCGTGCTACACATCCTGGCCGTCGCGCATGAGGCCGGGGTGGATTTCACACTCAAAGACGTGCAAGCCATCTGCCGCCGCACCCCCGTTTACTGCAACTTCGCCCCACGCGGTCGCGGCACCATGGCAGATCTGCACCGCATCGGCGGCACTGCCATGCTGCTGAAGCACTTCCTGCGCGCCGGACTGCTGGATGGCTCTTGCATCACCGTCACTGGGCAGACTTTGGCGGAAAACGTCGCACATTGCCCCGATGTCCCTGCCGATCAGGACCTCATCGCGCCGCTGGGCCAGCCCTTCAAAGACTACGCCGACCTGCAAATCTGCTTCGGCAATCTGGCCCCTCACGGCATGGTCTTTAAAGTCTCCTCACGTCAGAGTCCGCAGTTCAAAGGCCGTGCGATCTGTTTTGAAAGCGTCAAGGCCGTCTCGGATGCAGCCGCCGAGAAAAGGATTCAGCCAGGGCATTTCGTGGTCCTCCGTGGTGTTGGCCCTATCGCCGCAGGCATGCCGGAGCTGCTCGTCGCCAGTGCCGCCCTGGCCGTGCCGGAGCTGGATGGCAAGGTGGCCTTCCTTTCCGATGGCCGTGTCTCAGGCGTTTCCCATGGCGTCATGGGCATCCACTGCTCCCCCGAAGCCGCTGTCGGAGGTCCAATTTCGGCCGTTCAGGACGGTGATGAAATCGAGTTCGATCTCCTCGCCGGAACCATCCATCTGCATGCGGATCTGTCTGAACGACATGCCGAATGGCCGCAGCCGAAGCATCAGCGCGGCTACCTGGCTGACTTTGCAGCGACAGCTTGCCAGGCTCATCAAGGCTGTGTTTCCTCCTGGGTGCTGCGGGATCGTTGAATGCCGATGTGCCGATGAGTTCAAGGCGGATCGGTGGGTCAAAAATCAGCCGCCTTTTCCTTCCCGGCTCTTGGCCTGGTCAGAGCGTGGGGGTATTCCATCCACGAGCTAAAAACCCTCACCCTCAGCCATGCGGCCCAAAGGGTCGCCGAAGTCAGCCCAGGGCGCAGCGCAGCCAGCCCTGGGTCAAAAGGAGAGAACGCGATGTTACCAAGTGTTGCGGCCTGAAGGGTCACGGGAGAGCGTGGGAGGTATCTTCAAACATGAACATCCCATAGGCCTCCGAGAAAGAGGCGAGTCGGATGCTTTTGCTTGGGTCCTGGGGCGTTCCAGCCGTTCCTGCGCTCTTTCAGAGCGCAACGCGGGCGCACTATCACGTGTCCGTCGTTCCCAGGGCTTGCGCCCGGGGCTGAATCCCGCGACCTTTCAGGCCGCGAGGCCTCGGAACTCCATCTTGCATGCGGCAATGTAGGTCGCCTAACGCTAGCGGGAATGTGTTTGTCCAGTCCATTAGTCCTCGTCAGCCAGCGCGTCAGGCGCTAAAGTCGGTATCATAGCATGCATTCCATGTGGTCCATTCGGCTCATCCGGGCCTTATTCTTCGCCTTCTTTGTCTTCACCGGCATCACGGTCGCGCTCGGCTTTCAGCAGCCGGCTTGGCTGGGGGCGGTGTCTGGTGCCACCGCCATGGGCCTGATCCTCGCCCTTGACACGCTTTTCGTTAGGCTCACTCTGCGCGATTTTTCTCAGGGCACCTTCGGTCTGGCCATCGGCCTGTTCTGCGCTTGGCTGATCACGCGCATCGGCGTTTTCCAGCTCGGTTATTTTCAAGCGATGGCGGAGGGGGATGCCCTGCGCAATGGCGTGGAGATCCTCATCTATACCACCTTCGCGTATTTCGGCATCACCTTTGCCCTGCGCAGTGATCGGGACCAGTTTGCCCTCCTCATCCCTTACGTGCGATTCCGCCGGGACGGCTCCGAGGGCGAGCCGCTACTGCTCGACACCAACATCATCATCGACGGCCGGGTGCCTGCGGTGGTGAAGACCGGCTTCCTCAGTGGGGCCCTGGTGGTGCCACGTTTCGTGCTGGATGAACTTCAACGGCTGGCGGATTCCACAGAGCCGCAGAAAGCCCTGCGCGGTAAACGAGGCCTGGAAATCATGGAGCAGATGCGCACGATGGAGGAGCTGTCCATCTCCATCCATGAAGAGGCTCCCGGCCCCCATCGCGATCAATCGGTCGATAACCGCCTTGTCTCCACAGCCCGTGAGCTCAATGCCCGCCTGCTCACCAATGATGAAAACCTCGCCAAGATCGCCCGCCTGCGTGGCATTCTGGTCTTGAGTTTCAATGACCTCGCCGTCGCCCTGCTGCCGCAGTTGAACCCCGGGGATGAACTCACGCTTACCCTCACCAAACAAGGCAAAGACAAACATCAAGCGGTGGGTTACCTCGCAGATGGCACGATGATCGTGGTGAATCAGGCCGTCCAATGCATCGGCCAAACCGTCGAAGTTTCCATCTCTGGAGCCCTGCCCACCTCAGCGGGTCGATTGATCTTCGCCGAGCTCAAGAAGTGAAGGATGCCGGAGGCCGCTCGGCTCATGAGCGCCGCCTACGCAGCGGGACCAAGGCACTCAACATGAGAAGCACGAGACCTGCTGGCTCTGGCACACTCACGATGCTCTGAATCTCCAGCGCACTCTCCGAGATGCGCGAGGCGTAGAAGTTGGCCGGGCTGTCTGGGGGCAGCGGAACAGCCGACCAGCCCGAGCTGTCGCTGCCTTGATAAAAACCACCACGGTCAAACAGGGCAGCCGAGAACTCATTGTCATCCACCACATTGTTCGTATCAAAAAAGCCGTCCACACCATAGTTGATCCCGGCCAGTTTCCACACGCCGCCATCATTGACAAAAACAGCACCGCCGGAGTCTCCCACGGATAGCGTGGCTTCATTTTGTCCCCCCATCGGATCGAAGCTCATGCGCAAGAGATCCCCTCCGAAGGGCCCTGCGGTGATGCCAGACACATCATTCTCCCCCCAGCGCACCACGCCATCTGAGCCGGTGTGAAGCCAGCCTTTGAGATCGCCTTCCAGCGTCACTTCAGCCCCCCTAGGGCCGCCTCGGCCAAAGACCACCACTTCCATCCCCACCTCACTGCTGCCCGTGTAGAGCGGGGCGTAGGTGGAAAAGCTTTCATTGATCTTGTAGATGCGTAGGTCCGTCCCGGCGATATCCCAATAACCGATGTTGCCATTGGCCGCTGCATCGATGCTGTAAACCGTGCTGTCCGCCACACTGGTGAAAGTGGGGCTACCTGAGACCCCGATATGCTGCGCCGTGATGAAATACTGCGAGCCAATCATCGTGCCCATATAGCTGCCATACAGCCCCTGATAAGCCCAGCCACTGTCGGCCAAAATCCCTGAGGGCGCGGTGGTGTTCGTCAAGGCGTTGTCCGTGTCATAGAGCACGACCGCTCTGCCTTCTAGGGGAAGGATCAACACCAACCCTACGACCAAGCAGCACAGGTTGAGGTGATGGGAAAGGCGGCCGAAAGGCATGCGTCTAACATAAAGAAATTCGCAATAATTTCCATAATTATTTCTTCAGCCACCTGCTGCTTCAGGACTGCCCAGATCACCAGACTCAAGCAGCACCGTGGACGATCATCCCCCGAAAGGCACTGCTGCTCATCATCGGTTGGAGGAGGTTCATCGCTGCCCGCAGCTTGGCCGTATTCGAAATGGCAGGGTTATTGACCAAAATCACATCCGTGGCCAAGGGAGCCAGCGGGGCCACATCAGCAAAGTTTTTCAGAATCGGACCCCCATCCAGAATCACCCAATCCACCTGCTGCTTCGCACGTTCGATCCAGGAGCGATAACCATCCAACAATTCGTTGGTGGCATAAGCAGGGAGGTCATGGGCTGGCAGAATGAAAAGATTGGTCCGTCCATAACGCAGCGATTCCAGATCATGAGCCCAAGAGCTGTGGCGTGCCGAATGGGGGAACCATTGGTGCAGGGAAGGTGCCACTGCATTGCACTCCATCATGAAAACCCGCCGCCCTTGGTGGCAGAAGGCGGCCGCCAGGGCCGCCGCAGCCAGGGTCTTCCCCTCACCGGCATCGGCACTGGTCAGGAGGATGACTCCGCCGAGCCCGCTGCGCTTCAGAGCCTGCACTTCCAGAGTCGTCGTCAACTGGGACAGGGCACCCGCAGCGCCATAGGGCTCCGGTTGGAGGAGTTGACCGATCATAGCCTCCGGTGTCCCCTGCCCCACCAAAGGGAGCTTGGCCAAGACCGGTGCTTGATTAGCCGCCTGCATCATCAGGGGTGACGGTGCGGGTGCAGGGGCCGGGGCGGCCATGAAAGGGGAGGCGGCCGGGACTGCCGCAGGGCCTGCGATGGGAGTGGGGACTGGAGCCTGAGCCTGTGGCAGCGGAACCTGAGGAAACGAGGCTGGCGCTTTCCCCAGCGGACGTGTCGGAGCGTGTTTGATCGAGGGAATCACTCCCGATGGGGAACCTCCCTGACGAACAAACTTGAGCAGATGCTCATCGACCAACCCCCAAGTGACTGGCAAGCCCAAGAACAGCATGCCGAAGACCAGTAAGCTGGCCACGGCTGCCACGGGTTTGTTAGGCTTCACAGGCTTATCCGGCGCAGTGGCAATGTCAGACAAACTCAGTGCGCCGATGTCCTTAAAGTTACCCGTCACTTCGGCCTGATTCAGCCGTTTGACGATGGTTTGATACATCTCCCGATCTGCCGCCACCTGATCGCTGAGGATTTTTTGCTCCACATTTTTGCCGCTCTGATCCAGCACCTGCCCACGTGATTCATCGAGCTGCTTTTTGAAATCGGCAATCTGGCGCTCCAGGCCGGTCACTTCGTTTTCCGCCATGGTCACCACCGCCATCGTGGCATGATCCAAGGCGGACTTCGCCGATTCGATTTTCCCCGCCAGAGCAATCATCTGGGGATGTCTACGCCCACACAGAGGTTCCAAGGCTTTCCGTTCGGCAATGGCCGCTTCCAGTTCTTTGCGATTGAAGGCGACATCGGGATTATCCGCCACCACACGCACCTCCAGTAGATCTCGTCCGGCCTGCTGAGTGTTGCGGATGCTTTGCAGATCGCTCTTCGCCTTCGCCAGCCGGATTTCCGCATCCGTGGTCGCGGTGACGAACTGGCGGACCTTATCGCCACCGATGTCCTGGGTCGCGTTCTCCTGCATGAGGTTCTCGCTCTTGCGGTATTCGGCCAACTTGCGCTCACTGACTTCCAAACGCTGTTTCAACTCCACCGCTTTGCTTTGCAGGTAGCCACGTTCACTTTCCGTCTGCCCACTCTCCTGTTCACCGAAGAAGCTGATGTAGTCGGTGGCAAAGCTGTTGGCAATGGCCGCCGCCAGCTTCGGGTTCCGGTTACGGACGAGCACTCGCAGGATGTGTGATTCCTTCTGTGGCTCCACCCTCACCCACTCCTCCAGGCTTCCGGCAAACACGTCTTTCGGCGGTGCTGGCTTGGAGGGTTTGTAAAGCCCGATCAACTTGAACAACTGATCCTTACGACCCAGCGTGCTGAGTTCATCCTGAATGAAGGCGTCCCGCTCTTGGGGGTCGAAGCGATCATAGAAGTAATCCATGAACTTCCGAGATTTCAACTCCGTGAGATGGTTGTTGATCAATTGCGGAGCACTCAGTTCCGTCACGCTCTGACGGCCCATTTCACTGAAGTTGAAAACGTTCGTGTCCTGAAGTCGCAGACGTAGTTTCGCCTCGGCTTCATAGATGTTGGGGCCCATGCCCAACAAATAAAAGATCAAGGCCGCCATGGGCAGCCCCACCAGAAAACCGAGCAGCCAAAAGCGTTTTAAATATCCGACCAGATCCGCGATGCTAATGACCGATTCATTGAACTGAGGCGGCGGCGTGGAGAGATAGGGACTCGGGTCCACCGAAGGCGGCATACCGAGAGGTGCCCCAAGCGCCGCAGGTGCCACCGGCACAAGACTACGCGCATCGGCAGGCATGCCGGTGGGAGCTTTAGGGTCGATGGTGAGCTGGTAAGACATGGAAGGCGCAGCGCAGAACAGTACAATCATGCACCCACCCCGGCGGGGCAAGCAGCAGACACAGAAGTTTCTTTAAGTTTGGCCGTTTCTGTCGTCAGGCCCATGGCATTCAGAATGATTCCATTCACAATCTTCACATCAAAGACCTCCTCGGCCAGCTTTCGGCTCGCACGCCCCATGCGGGCAATTTGATCCGGATTTTGGATGAAAAACTCCATGGCTTTCACCACAGCCTCGATGTCCTTTGGAGGCACCAGGAACCCGTTGCCGCCATCTTGAGCGATGCACTCACGAGCTCCCACCGAGTCCGTCGTGATGACGGCCCGGCCCATAGACAGAGCTTCCAGAGTCGCATGAGGCACCCCTTCCCGATACCAGGTTGGCAGGCAGAAAACATGCATGTCCTTGAGCACCCCCGGCACATCCCGCACCATGCCGTGATGCGTTAAAAGGCCGTCCTTCACCCAACCCGCCACCTCCTCCTCAGAGACTCGGTTAGGGTTCGGATCAAACGGACCCACGAGATGGAATTCCACCTTGGGATACCGGGCTTTGATTTGCCTTGCTGCTTCAGCATAGACACACACACCCTTGCTGATGAGCAAGCGGCTGACTAAGACGAACCGGATGCGGCCTTCAGCGATCTCGGCACTGTTTTCCAGAGGCACGTGCGGATACTCATTCAGGTTCACACCAGAGCCTGCGGTCACATGCACAGGCACCCCGGGAGGCAGCATCTTGAGATCGGTAAAAAGCCGCACATCATCCCGATTCTGCATGAAGATCACATCAGCACGCTTCAGTGCATAGCGATGCAGAAGTTTCGAGATCCACTGCACGGCCGCTTGTTTCCAGGTCTCGGGTTTCACAAAGGTAAAACCCAGTCCAGGAAGCAAGGCATAAATCTTGGGCACCCCTGCCCAACGCGCCACCACACAGCCGTAAACGACGGACTTGATGGTGTAGGCAAAGAGGGCATCGGGCTTTTCTTCTTTGAAGAGCCGGAACATATCCAGCCAAGTGATCCAGTCATACAGGGGATTGACCCGACTCCGCACCATGCGGATGGGCGAGTGCCTCACGCCAAACTGAGCCAGGTATTGCCTCACATGCGGGTAATCCTCGGCGGCTGAGGTGACGACCTCACAACCATGGGCGGCGAGATCGCGGATCAAATCTCCGCGATGGTAAACCAACGTATTGGCATCAGCAGTGAGGACGACGACTTTCATTCGGACTTGGCGGAGCATTCAGACGGAGCCCTGAACTGGCGTTTCATATAACGGAAGCCGCGGAAGAGAGCCGCGCGCAAACTCTCCGGCTGATAGGCTTCCAGATCGATCACAAAGCGGGAATCTCCCGTCCATTCACTTTTGTAGCGGTAGTTTCCGGGCAGCATATCGAACAGCTTCATCTGCCGTGCGACACAGCTTTGGACAGCCCAACGCAGTGTGAGGTGCCCCAAAGAATAACGCGCCAGAGAAGCATCCCAGCCGATTTGGAAAAAGAAAAACTCACCGCGCTCGACAAAGCCATAAAGGCCTCCGGCCATGGCGGAGTCGATGCCAATGAAAGGTAACAGCGCTCTCCCCTCAGGAATCCATTTGAGTCCGAGGCGGCGATGAAACCGCCATGAACGAGGCGTGATGAAAGAACTCACCCCCTCTGGATAATGCTGGGTGTGAAGGGCCGCCAACTCATCCAGGCGTTTCTCAGCCTCTTCAGCCGTGGTTTGCTGTTCATCCGCGTGCTGCTCGCTGACTAACAGCTCCCAGCGCCTGCGCAGCTCTCGCTTCCGTTTGGTGGCCAATCGAGACTCAACATCTTGCCACGAGGCGGCGAGCCGAATGCACATGCACTCCGTGCGGATCACGACATTGACGCCGATGGAGCATTCATTCAGAGCCTCGATGATGAAGGGATGGTTAGGCGACTCTTCCGGCAGTTTGTTCAACCGCACCGTCTCCCACTCCGGCTGCAAGAGCGCGAAGGCGCGGCACAGCAGCGGCGTCAGCTCCATCTCCCGCCCCATCGGCACGAGGAAGTCCATGCGCTCCCCTTTGACCTCTCCCAACCCGGCTAAAAAGCCCAGGTGAATCAGGTGCTTGCGCATCCCAGAGGTCTCCTGCCCCAGCATCAACGGTGCAATGGCCAGCGGCTTTTGCTCGGCATCCACGATGACGGCCACGGCCAAGGTAAAATCGGTGCGAAACTCCTCCCACCAGAGCCACATCCAGTCCCACCTGAGAAAGGGAGAACAGACAGCGCTGCGCTCCAGCAGAGCATCCCAGTAAGGTTTCAGTGCCAAAAAAGCCGCCTCATCACGAATGATCTGAAGTCTCATCGTCCACCTCCTTGACTAACAATGAGTTCCGCCAATTTTTGGCGCACGGCATAGAGCTTGGCCACATCATCCTCCCAATCTCCGAAGCCCCGAGCGAAGGTCGCCGCCAAAGCCAGCGCCTCCTTTTCTTGGCCTAGATCCTTGGCCAGCATCATGTAATCATAGTCCTCGGCCATCTCCCTCAGCCATTTGAGGCGGATGCTGGCCACCGGCATGTCCGCACCGTGGCGTTTGCGCGTGGCGGGATAAATGAAACTGCCGTCTCCATTGTAAACCTCGCCATTCTCATGCTGGAAAGAACCCGCATCCTTCCACACATCGATGCCGGGACTGGCAAAGAGTGTGTCCCAATACGTCAACCCGGTGATGCCGTGACGAGGCATTACCCAGGCGAGCACCCGATAATTCATGGCCGGGTAATCCAGGCACCACACCGGCGGGTTGGATTGCTTCATCGCCTTCGGTTGGCCATGCGCAGCTTCCCAGGCATCGGGGATCTGGGTGAGCGCGGTGTAGCACCACACCTCATCTCCCTCCGCGAGACGACGCGCGATGTCACGCTGGCCATCTGGGGATTCCATATCCGCCCAGACACGGCTCACGTGCGGCACCCAGATATCCACATCTCCATCCAGGCGGCCCCACCAGCCGTTGTCCGGCGTAGGCTGCTCAGTGATCAACAAGGGCACTCGGACCTTATGGACCGCTTCCGTTTCATTGAAGAAATCTCCCCAGCGACGGACACGCGCATAAGCCTCACTGTCATTCGGCTCATCCAGCGAGCCCATGATCACATAGCCCCGGGAGTCACAGCGCAGCTTTTTCATCAGCCCCATCCACTCCGCCACATACTTCATGGCTTTGCTACGGTCCTGCCCCAGGGGATCTTTGAACGGCCACTCCGGCCAGATCGGCAGGCCCAGAGTGCTCACATGCCGATGCAGCAGATGCTTGCGCATCCCCGCCTCCACACGTGCTGGATTGATCTTACCGCTGCTGGGTTCGGGGTAGGTGGGATAGGTCTGATCGATGCTCAGCCGATGTTGGGCGAGCAAGTCATAGTATTCATCCAGCAGGGTGAGCAGCTTCGGATCGGGCGGCTCCTGACGGCGATCAAACCCATGCACCTCGGCGATGCGGCGCCAGAGGGTCATGATGGAGGTGCGCAGCCGTGGCACCACAGGAAGATCAAAGGGCTGCACGGTCAGGCTGTATTGGCGAGTGGCCAAAAACACCCGGTCAGGACCGACCACGCGGATCTCCCCTTTATAAACCCCCGGCTTAGCCGTGTAGGGCACGAACACATCCACCCAATAAGGTTGGTTGAAATGCTTTTGGTCAGGCAGCGTCTGCCAGGGAAAGGTCAGCGGCACCAGCGCATCTGGATAATCTCCCGGGGGCAAAGGTGCCATGGGGGTTGATTTCGAAACCCGCACGTAATGCTCTCGGAGCAAGGTCGGCGCAGGCAGAGTTTCCTGGTCCGGTCCGGTCAAGGACGTGGCTTCCACCTTGGCTTCCTTGATCTCGCTTTCCGAGCCATTTAGCACGATCTGGAATGACTCCCACTCCCCGCGTGCCGCGTGCAGATTCACAGCCGCTTTCGGTAAGGATTCGTCGGCCCGCATCACCCGCGTCATGGCATCCGCGAGAGACACTTTCAGCTCCGCCTGAGCGATTCCACTCAGCAAGAAGATGAATGCGATGAGGCGGCTTTTCATGATGCCACCACCTCCTCGTAAACTTTCTCGTAGGCCTGAGCTGCCACCGTGATATCGAAACGTTGCTGCGCCTCCTTGCGCAGGGTCTTGGCACTGGTGGGATGACTCAACGTCTCCTCCCAAGCTTTCGCTAAAGCCTCCGCATCACGCGCTGGCACCACTTGCCCCAGCCCTTCCAGTAGCCTTGCGCAATCCCCCACATCCGTCGTCACGCAAGGCACCCCGCTGGATAACGCCTCCATCACCGTCATGGGACAGGCTTCCGTGCGAGAGGATAAAGAAAACAGGTCCAGAGCCGGATAGACGTGCTCAGGGTCAGAGCGAAATGGGGTGAAATGCATCTGCTGACGGTGAGGCACAACCGACAAGGCGGCGCGAGCGCAATCCCCGAGTTCCCACTCATCTCCGCCGCATAACCAAAAGTGCACATCGGGTTTCCGAGCCTGAAGAAGCGCCGCCGCTCTCAGCCAGGTGGACAGGTCCTTCATCTCATGAAACCGACCGATGAACCCGATCAGTGGAGCTTTCTCGGGCACTCGCAGTTCTTTACGAACAGCGGCTCGAGCCTGCCCATCAGGCTTAAACCGTGAGGTGTCGATGCCATTCGGCACCCAGGTCATGGCGGTACGTGGGTAGCCCAAGGAGACATGATCCTCCACTGCTGTGGCGGAGCAAGAAATGATCTGCGTCGGCACCACGCGCGAGCTGCCTCCGATCAAACGCCGAAAGAGTGACATCTTCAGATCCGAATCCCCGGGGTTGCGATGGATCTCACGGCAGTGAATGCCCCACACCACATGTTTGACACCCGCCAAACGAGCACACCAGCCGCCGACGAAATCGGCATGATGCATCCACGTCTGCACGACATCTGGGTGAATCTGACGGAGCAGGCGAATCAAGCGCCACAGAGTGCTGGGGCGTAGAAACGCGTGGGCCTCCAGGTCATGGACCTCCGCCCCGGCATCCCTGAGCTTGGCCACCGCTTCAGGCCAGTCTCGACCATCCACCAGCACCACCACCGAGCGCCATCGGGCCGGGTTCATCGCCATCACGAGATTGCCCAGCATCGCCTCCGCGCCTCCGCCGCCAGGAGCCGCGATGAAGTGCAGCACGGTCCTGCGCTCCACCGCAGGTGCGGGTTGAGCGGTCCGAAAGCGCTTGGCCAAGGCCGTCAACGCCTTCTCGGTTTTTTGCAAACCTTGACCCGCCCAGGCAAACCACTGGTTAGGCCAAGAAGGTGTCTTCCAACTGCGACGGAGCGCTGAGATGTTTAACGAGATCATCGCCCCATCCCTCCTCTCCACTTTCTGGCCATCTCAAAGGCCCCTGAGACCGTGGCCTCAATCTCCCAGAGAGAACCCGGCGTGCCATAACGCGGCAGGGTCATCAGGTCCACCCCGGGCTTGATCCGGCCACTGATCATCGTCAAAGCGGCCTCAAAGCCAGCCTCTCGGGCCAGTTTCTGCGTCTCCTCCGTCCAGTCCTCCGGCCCGCCGTTCGGGTAAGCGAAGATCTTCGGTGCGAAACCCACCTCTTCGCGAATGCGATCCCGACACGTCTCGATTTCCCACCGTTGCTTTTCCAGACTGCAGCGGGTGAGGATGGGATGCGTATGGGTATGCCCACCAAAATCAATGATTCCACTGCGCTGCATCTCACGCACTTGATCCCAGCTTAAGGGGCGAGCGCAGTCCGGCACCGAGGCATGGCCCGAGTGGGCGGCCATTTGGGCCACCTCCCGCCGCATGGCGTCATCTGGCCATTGCTTGAGTTGATTCAGCGTCTCTTCCAGTTCAGCCCCTCCCTTCGTCCCTGTGGCAGCTAGGGCTAAGTCCACCTGCTGGAACCACAGCGGCGCGGTGCCATCAAGAAAACCCGTCGCGAGGAAAACCGTCGCGGGTAGTCTCAGTTCATTCAGAATCGGAAACGCCAAGTCGTAATTGGAAGCATATCCGTCATCGAAGCTCAAAGCCACAGCTCGGTCGGGAAGCTCGTCTCCCGCCCGCAAGATGGCCACCATCTCACGTAAAGGCATGACGTGATAATAAACCGCCAGATGCCTGCATAACGCGCGGAACACCGAAACCTTCAAATGCAGGCTGGTATCACTCACACCCACCGGGCCGCGATCAGAACAGACCCCATGGAAAACCAACACGACCCCCTGCCCGGAAAACTGCGCACGTGAGAGCGCCGCCATACCACACGCCACCAGGGCCGCAGATTTAGCGGTCTGGCCAGCACGTCGGATGCTGGATAGGAGGCTGTTCATTATGGTATTTCTATAAAATTATCAAATTTCAGCTAATAATCAAAGCTTTCTCACCTTTTTCTCCTCTCAAGCAATGTCGCCTCACTATGCCTCAGGTTGCTACCTTTGGCTTGAGCAAAAGCACCCTCCACCTGGCGATGCGGCATTTTCGGGGAAACTGAGCTCTGGATTTTTTCTAACGCAACTTCCGCACAAACGTTGCGTTTCATGGTCCAATCCACTGGGAGGCACTCTATGAACGCTCGCTCCATCACCCTCTGTGCGCTATTTCCGGCACTCTTAGCCACCGCACAAACCGCACCCGACGGTAACAGCAATTTCCGTGTTTGGCATGACAACCAAGGGAGGCAGGTCGAAGCCACGTTTCGCGGGGTGGAAGGGGGGAAGGTTTACTTGCAGACCCGAGATGGGCGCATGTTTGACTTCCCACTGACCAATCTGACCCCGGAAGATCAGCAACTGGCTACCACCTTGAAGCCTGAGGGCCTAGGGATTCAGAAAAACACCGGCCTCGCACAATCAGCCGCCGTCATTGATAAAGGCGTGCTGATGGGGCTACAAAAAGCCGGGCAAGAACCCAACGCCCTGGCCAGCGATGAGCAATTCATCCGCCGCGTTTATCTGGACCTCGCAGGCCGCATCCCGACGCGTGAAGAAACACTGGCTTTCCTGGCAGACACCAGCGCCGCCAAACGCGCCAATGTCATCGACACCCTGGTCAGTGACGATGGCTTCGCCTCTCATCTGTATAACTACTTTTCAGACATGCTCCGCATCGCCGACGATGCCCAGAAGGCCAAGTTCTTCACCTATGAGGAATGGCTGAAGGAGCAAATCGCTGCCAACCGCCCGTGGAATGAGATCGTCTATGACATGATGGTGGCCGATGGTAAGCTGCTGGATAATGGAGCCACCGGCTACCTGCTGCGAGACCGTGGCATGCGCTTGGATAACCTCAGCCTGACACTCTCCACCTTCCTCGGGGCCAATGTCTCCTGCGCTCAGTGTCACGACCACCCCTTTGCTGAGTGGACTCAAAAGCAGTTCTATCAGATGGCTTCGTTTTTCGGTGCGGCCGACACCTACGACCGCAACCTGCCACGAGGAATGATGCGCAATCTGCGCGATGAACTCACTCAGCAGCAGTATCAACAGGCCCGCCGTTTGTTCGACGTCAATTCCCTCTCCGTGACCGACCATGAGAAGAGCGATCTCACCCTGCCTGACGACTACAAATACAAGGATGGCAAGCCTGGTGACGCGGTGGATCCAATCCTTGTGACTTGGAGCAAGGATGACCACCGCTTGCGCTGCTATCAGGATGCTGAGTTGGCGCTGAAAAAAGCCGACAATGACGCGCAACGCCGCGAGATCTTTGCCCGCTGGATGACCAGCCCCGACAATCCCCGTTTTGCCATCACCATCGCCAATCGCCTGTGGAAAATGGTGTTTGGCGTCGGCATCCAGGATCCGGTGACAGATCTCGATGATCTCAGTGCCTCCAGCAATCCCATGCTGCTCAAGCATCTGGGCAATGAGATGGTGCGCCTGAAATTCGACTTGCGGGCCTTCATGCGCCTCCTGTGCAACACCCAGACGTATCAACGGGAAGCCGTGACACGTGAACTGGCCCTGGGTGAGCCCTACTATTTCCCTGGCCCGATCCTGCGCCGCATGACAGCTGAGCAAGCCTGGGACTCCTGCGTCACCCTCGCCATCGGTGACAAGGTGGATAACTTTAAGCTAAAACGGGCAGAGCCTTACAAGCAAGTGATGGCGCTGAACGTGTCTGAAATCACGCCGGCCCAAATCGTGGAAAAGCTCGGGGAAATGCAAGGCATGCGCCGCATGGCCGATGGCGTGCTGGGGGATGGCGGTGCCAAGGGCAAGGGGGCTGCTAAAAAGAAAAAACGCCAGCGCATGATGGAAGAGACGACCGCCAGCGAAGAGGACGGATTCACCCGTCCAGCGATGATGGAAGGCCTGGCCCTCGCCCGCGCTTCCGAGCTGCGTCAGCCAGAGCGTGACGGCCACTTCCTGCGCATGTTTGGCCAGAGTGACCGCCAGATTGCCGACAGTAACTCCGCCGAAGGCAGCATCCCTCAGGTGCTCATGCTGATGAATGGGGAAGCCCAAAACGTCCTGCGCAATCCCAAATCCCTCGTCCTAGCCACCGCCATGGGTGAGGCGGAGACCCCGAAAAAAGTCGAGGCCCTCTACTACAGCTTTTTCTCTCGTAAACCCACCGCAGAAGAAATGGCCTCCGCCACAGAGGCCTTCGATGCCGGTTTGACCTCGGCCGACCTGTGCTGGGTCCTCTTTAACTCCCGCGAGTTCGTCTTCGTGCAATAACCCCTCAGCGCTTCTCCTGCCATGAGCCTTTCCTTTCATTCCCTGGATTGCCTTTCGCGCCGTCAATTTGCCGAGCAAGTCGCCAAGACCGCTCTGGGCGTCACCTTGATCCCTCATCTCGTCAAAAGCGAAGGTGTCACGGACCCCAAGTCCCTACCCGGTTTCGGCAAAGCTAAAAATGTAATCTGGCTGCAGATGCTGGGTGGCATGTCACACATCGACACGCTGGACCCCAAGACTGGGGATACCAAAGGCCCGGGTGACCCGATCACCACCAAGGCCGGTTATCAGCTCGGAGCTTATCTGCCCAATCTGGCCAAAGATCACTCCGAGAAACTGGCCATCATCCGCAGCATGACCTCCAAGACCGGGGTGCATGCCTCCGGCCAATACCTCATGCGCACCGGCTATGAGCAGCGCGGCACCATCAAGCACCCCGTGCTCGGCGCCTGGGCGCAGGAACTGCTGGGCAAGAGCAGCCAGACCCTGCCTTCCTCCGTTTGTGTGGGCCGTGGTCCAGAGAGCGGCAATGGCTTCTTCTCCGCCGGCTTCAGCCCGCTGCCGATCCATGATCCCGAAGCAGGGCTGCAATACGCTCAGTTCGACGCCTCTGCAGAGATCATGAGCAAGCGCCTGGCTCTGCTCAACAAGGTGGACTCCGGTTTCCGAGCCAAGTTTCACGACAGCAATCTGAAAGCCTACACCGACTTTTACGATGATACTTTGAAACTGCTCAGCGCCAAGGATCTCGACGCCTTCAAGCTCACGGAGGAAAGCAGCGAAGCCCGAGAAAAATATGGCATGAACAAATTTGGTCAGGGCTGCATGCTGGCCCGCCGTTTGGTCGAGCGCGGCGTGAGATTCATCGAGGTCGCTCACGGCGGCTGGGACATGCACAATGACATTGGCGATGGCATGGAAGATAACGGTGGCATCCTGGATACCGCCCTCGCCGCGCTGCTGTCCGATCTCCAGGAGCGTGGCCTGCTGCAATCCACCCTCGTCGTGCTCTGTTCCGAATTCGGCCGCAGTCCGAAGATCAACAGCCGCAGCGGGCGTGACCATCACCCCAAGGTGTTCAGCACCCTCCTGGCGGGCGGTCCAGTCAAAGGCGGCACCATCTATGGCGCCAGCGATAAGGAAGGCAATGCCCCCGCCGATAAGCAGGTGACCATTCAGGACTTCCACAGCACCGTCGGTCATGCCATGGGCATGGACGTCAATCACATCGTCATGTCGCCCAGCAATCGCCCCTTCACGGTCGGAGATAAGGGCAGCGTGATCACGGAACTCCTTGCATAAGATCAGGCACTTCATCCTGATCTCCCGCCGCAGGCTGGAGCTTCGAGCGGAGGAGAATATGCTGGAGCATGGCGCGATTTTCGGAGGTGATCACATCCTCCAGTGTGTAGCGGTCGAGAGCACCATAAAAAGCTCCGACCGCCTGCGAAAGTGCCCCCTTCAGCCCGCAGCACATGTAGATCGGGCAGGTATTCGTCTTCATATCGAAGCACTCCACCAAAGGAGACGAAGTCTCGGTTTTCCGAACCAGCTTTCCGATCTGAATATCTTCCGGCTTCATCGCCAGCTCGATCCCCCCCCACGGCCGCGCTTAGTGGCCAGATAGCCCAGCTTGGTCAAATTATTGACTACCTTCACCAAGTGATGGCGTGACACTCCAAAAGCATCCGCCACCTCATGTAGGGGAAAAGGCGCCCCTTTGACGGCTCCAAATAGGAGAACTCGGAGAGAAAAATCCGAAAATAAGCTCAGGCGCATCAAGTTTGGTATCCTTTTTCCCAAGAATAGGAAAGTTTATGAAGGTAAGGAATTTGTAAGCCCTGGATGTTAATGTCTAATAAATAAAACAGCTATAACCATTAAAATAAAAGAGCTGCTCCAACAATGTCTCCACTAGTTTATGAGATTATTTCTCAGTTACTCAATGCAGCTTCATAATCACTTTTTCATAAGCAAATATGGCTGTCAGCTAACCCACCTTATTCCCTAGTGCTGAGAGGATCGCAATCGCCGCCAATTTCCTGAAGGTCCATGACACATCCGATGCCATCCTTGGATTTCACCTGCGAACAAAAAACCCGCGTAGATGGTTCTACGCGGGTCTTGAACTTGGATGAAAAGCAAGTTTTAGCGGCGATTAGACGGGCGGATTGCCGCTACGAGACTCATCTTCCCGTGCTAGCTCCTCAGTGGATTTTTCCGTTTGGGGTTTTTCAGGAGTCGGTTCAGGTGAGGCGGGTGAAGCTTCAGTCGCCTCGACCTCAGGCTGATTTTCCTCTTCCTCAGGCATCACGGAACCTTGGTCTTCACCCTCATCCACAGGATCTTCCATGGACACAGTTTTGGGCGCTTTTTCGACCTGCGGAGGCGGAGCAGAAGGCACGGCACGAGGCTTTTGATATTCATCATCCTCGTCGTCTTTTTCATCGGAGAACCACGGATTGTAGTTCTCGTTGTCCCATTCATCCCCGGACTCTTGCTCCAGTTCCTTCTGATCCTTCTCCAACTCCGCGTAGTATTCGGGATAGGCTGCTCGATCCTTCTTCTCCATGAAGTAGGCCAAGATGACACAGACCGCGTACAGCACATAGAGAGGGCCAGACATCAGCATGAGGGTCAGCACATCGGGTGTCGGAGTCACCACCGCCGCAAACAAGGTAATCGCGATGATCGCGTGCCGCCATGTGGACTTCATGATGCGGAAGTTGAGGAAATCCAACTTCACCAGGGCCATCACGATGATCGGCAGCTCAAAGGCGATCCCGAACACCAAGATGAAGCGCGTGGTGAAGGTGACGTAGTTATCGATCGTCCATGTCTGGGTCGCGCCGACGGAGGCAGCGAACTCTGAAAAGAACACGAGCGCGCGCGGCAGCACCACCCAGTAAGAAAAGGCGGCTCCGCTCAGGAAGAGGCCTGTGCCAATCGCGATAGCCGGAAACAGCAGCTTCTTCTCGTTCGACTTCAAGCCTGGCAAAATGAACTGCAGGAGGAAAACCAGCAGCAGTGGAAAAGAGGCAATCACGGCCGCGATCAAAGACACGTTCACGGCCATCATGAAAGGTCCCGCGACATCAATGTTGATCAGCAGCTTGCGTGCTTCCTCAATGTTCGGCGCAAACCCTGCCAGCACCATCGGGTAGAGGATCGCGTTGAACAGTTCCTTATAAAAGTAGAAGGAGATGATGGTGGCCGAAATCAGGGTGATGCCCATCCGCACCAGCATCGTGCGCAGATCATCCAGGTGATCCAAAAAGGGCTTTTCCTCATCCTCTTTGCTGAGGTTGAGAGCGACCTTGTCGCGCACTTTGAAAACTTTACTCAGGATGCCTTGCCACATAACGGATGTAAAAAGAAGAGTTCTGGGGTTAAACGCCTCAAATCGCTCCCTTGGCCGCCATCCGCGCAAACAGGGACAGTGTCAGAGCGTTGGTGATCTCATTGGCAGCGATCATCCTCCGCAACTCTTCTGAACTGACCCAGCGCGCGTCGCTGATGTGCTCGCCATCGTCCAATTCCGGACGGCTGACGACGCACACGGGCTTCGCTTGAAATAAATAAACGTGTTCGTCGGTGAAACCTTGCGAGGGAAGAAACCAGCCCAGCGGCTCCAGGGTGCCCCCCGGTGCTAAACCGTAGCCTGTCTCCTCGCGCAACTCACGTAAGGTGGTCTCCACGATCAACTCCGCAGTGATCTCCTCGATGGGCGCATCAATCTGACCGGCAGGAAATTCCCACACCGTCTGCTGCACCGGCACACGCTCCTGAGCGATGAGGAGAAACTCGCCCTTTTCATTCACTGGCGCCACAGCCACGGCAGCCTTCCGCTGAACGACCATCCACGACACCCCGACCTCCTGACGATGCGGCGTGAGGCACTGCACCTGATCCACGCTCACATGATCGCTACTGAATACACGCTGCGTGGAGACACGTCGCCAGCCATCGCGATCTTCGACGCGGAAGAGAGGAAAATCTGGAGTGCTTCCGTTCATCAGCCTTCGTCCGAGAGAGCTTGTTTCCAGAAATCGAGCTGCGCGGACACATTCTTCGGAGACGGAGCGCCGATGCCTTTGCGGGCCGCCAGAGCAGTCTCCAGATTCAGGCAGTCAAACAAATCCGCCTCAAAAGCAGGGGAGAACTCCTGGTATTGAGCCAGCGGGATATCCGCAAAAGCGGTCTTTTCGGCGATGGAATACGCCACCAGTTTCCCGATGACTTCATGGGCCTGACGGAAAGGCACGCCGTGATTGACGAGGTAATCCGCCAGATCGGTCGCCAGTAGCATGGGGTCGCTGGTGGCTGCACGGGTGCGGGTTTCATTCACCTCCATCCCAGAGATCATCTCGGCAAACACCGCCAGTGCGGCCTGGATGGTATCGAGCGAGTCAAACAGAGGCTCTTTATCCTCCTGCATGTCGCGGTTGTAAGTCATCGGCAGACCCTTAAGCAGGGTCAGCAAGGCCATCAGGTTGCCCACGAGGCGGCCCGACTTGCCACGAGTCAGCTCGGCCACATCGGGATTCTTCTTCTGAGGCATCAGGCTGGAGCCCGTGGTGTGGGCATCACTCAGGGTGACAAAACCAAACTCGGCACTGCACCAGAGGATGATGTCCTCACTCAAACGCGAGAGATGGATGCCGCAAAGAGCGATGGCAAACATGACCTCCGCCGCGAAGTCACGATCACTGACCGCATCCATGCTGTTTTGCGTGACGGAGTCGAACTCCAAGAGCTCAGCCACATACTCACGATCCAAAATGATGGTGGAACCCGCCAAGGCACCTGAACCCAGAGGCATGACATTCAGACGGTCGTTGGCATCCAACAGGCGCTGGGCATCACGCTCCAGCATTTCCACATACGCCAGCAAATGATGGGCAAACAACACGGGCTGCCCGCGCTGAAGGTGGGTGTAGCCCGGCACCACCGCCTGACCAGCCCGTTCCGAGGCCTCAATGAGTGAGCGCTGGAGATCGGCAATCAGATCCACGATCTCCACCACCGCATCCCGGGTATAGAGGCGCACATCCGTGGCCACCTGGTCGTTGCGACTGCGCGCTGTGTGCAGCTTCGCCCCCGCGGGACCGATGCGGCGAGTCAACTCGGACTCGATGTTCATGTGCACGTCTTCCAGCGCTTGTTTGAACTCGAACCTCCCGGCATCAATTTCTGCGCGGATTTCCAGCAGCCCGGATTCAATCGCCGACTGTTCCTCGGCAGTGAGGATGCCGGCTTTCAGCAGGCCTTTGGAATGGGCGATGGAGCCGCGGATGTCGTGCGCATATAGCCTCCAGTCAAAGGACACAGACTCGCCATAGCTCTGCACGAGCTGGCTGGTTTCTTGAGCAAAACGGCCTTTCCACATAAATAAACGGGGCGCGGAGAGTAGCGGCAAAGTGAGCCGGTGCAACCCTGGAGCCACCTCTGAGGCACAAAGGCCCTCTGCCCAACCGCTCTAACGAGTCTCTCGGAAAGCAAGCCGAACCGTCTCAGGGCTATTGAGACAAGGCCATTTCCCGCTCCGTCTTGAACTTGCAGTGACCGGTCTTGGAATACTCGTCGCAGTGGGCCTGGATGCGCATGGCCTTCATCTGCGGCTGGAAGCCAAGACGGCGGGTGATGCAGTCGTGCAACACCGCGCTGTGCTCATCTTCGAACTCCACCACACGGTCACAATCCAGGCAGATCAGGTGATTGTGCTGAGGTTTATCGAGGAAATTCGGATCGTAATAGGTCTGGTCACGACCCAGATCCACCTCCCGCAGCAGATCACACTCCACCAGGAGCTGAAGGGTGCGGTAAACGGTGGCACGAGATACGGTGCGATCCAGCTTGCGCGCCTTATCCAGCAGCTCTTCCGCGTTGAAATGATCGTCCGTGGCAAAGGCTGCCTCGACAATCGTCTCGCGCTGCTTGGTTCGGCGCAGGCCTGTCGCGACCAAATGGGCTTCCAGCCTTTCTTTCACTCGTGGGTCCATATTGAGAAACGTAGTAGCCTAATTGAGACTGAACGCAAGTTTGGATCAGCTTTTGCCCATTTTGATTGTGTTAATATAGAGTCAGTCCCGTCCGCCCATGCGTCTACCCACCCTCATCAGCTTGCTCCTGCTCGCCTTCATCGGCTGGCTGGTCTGGGGGCCCATCGGGGGCAGTGAATGGTGGGCTCGGAGGAACGCCCCGCCTCGGCCCTTCGATCCGGCGTTTCTGCGCCTCAGCCCCTTGGAAATCGTCAGCCTGCCGCTCGCCGTGCGTTTTGACCCGCCGATGGGGTCTGAGCACGGGGCCTTCACTTACAATGCCCAGCCCTTCCGTATCTCCCGTCACCTGGGAGATGATCTCAACGGCATCGGCGGCGGCAACTCCGATCTGGGGGACCCCGTTTATGCCGCAGGCGCAGGGCGCGTGGTCTATCGGGGCGAACCGGGGCCAGGGTGGGGTAAAATGCTCATTGTGGCCCATCGCGTGCCAGATCTCGAAGATCCTCATCAAACGCGAATCTATCAGACCGTGTATGCCCATTTGGACACCTTTCTAGTGCCTGCCGAGGCTCTCGTGCAGCGCGGACAAAAGATCGGCACCGTAGGCACCGCGAACGGCCAATACCTCGCGCACCTCCATTTCGAGGTCCGCGCCGGCCCCTACATCAATCCGGCCCAAGGCTATGCCGATACGCCCCTCAACCGAGTCTCCCCCGAACGATTCATCGCCGAGAGACGCGGAGCACCTGCCGACCAGCTCAACCCTGCCCCGCCTCTGGAAGATCCCAAACTTAAGCGGTCTAATTCCGACGATGAGTGAAAGGATAACTCTGGGCAACGGCGACGATAACCGGGAGGGCGTGATAGTCTCCCTGCACCAAGGTTTGCTCCAATCTCAGGAGCGTGGGTTGGTCATAAGGTTCCAGGCCGCGACCTAGCGCATACCCCAGCAACCGGGCGCTGAAGTTCCGCACGAACTTGTGTTTCTCACTCATCAACAGACGGCGCATCTCCGCCGGTCCATTGAAGCGGCGCCCATCCACAAAGTTCCCGGTCACATCCAGAGGTTTGCCGTTCTCATTGTCCCGCCATTTGCCAATCGGATCGAAGTTTTCCAGACCAAACCCAGGCGGGTCCAAACGATTGTGGCAGCCCATGCAGGCCTCTTTGCTGCGATGTTTTTCCAACTGCTGACGAAAGGTGAGCTGCTCCACCTTGCGATCATCTTCCGGCAGGGTGCCCACATTCGGCGGCGGCGGTGGCGCGGGGGTGCCTAACAAAGTTTCCAGCACCCATTTACCACGCAGCACCGGGCTGGTGCGCTGAGGATAGGCGGTGGCGGCCAGCATCCCGCCCATGCCTAACACGCCCCCCCGGCGATCATTGGTAAATGCCACCTTGCGCATCTGGGTCCCCTTCACATCAGGGATCTCATAGAGACGCGCCAACTCCTCATTCACATAGGTGTAATTGCTGTCGAGGAAATCCAGGACCCGACCGTTTTCCCGCAGGATCGCCCCCGAGAAATAAACCCCTTCATCATACAGCGCCTGCCGCAGACTGCCGGTGAACTCTTTGTATTTGCCACGGTCTGGGTCTACGGTGTTGAACAACGCATCCAGGCCTAACCACTGAGCGGCAAAGTGGCGCACGAACGAATCCGCCTTCCAATCCTTCAGCATGCGTTTCACCTGAGCCTCGATCACCGCCGGGTCGGTCAGCTTGTTCTCGTCAGCCAAGCGATTGAGTTCATCATCCGGCATGGTGGACCACAGAAAGTAGGAGAGACGCTGCGCCATCTCATGACCACTCACCTGCCAGGGTTGATTCGTCCCCTCACGATTGACCTCCTGGAGAATGAGGAACTTGGGCGAGAGCAGCACCGCTTTGAAAGCCAGCTTCAGTGCCCCCTCATAGTCCGGTTTCCTCTGCATGCTCTGATCATAAATGGCCAGCAGAGGGGTTAAATCCGCCTCGGTGACCGGACGGCGGTAAGCCCGACGCGCAAACAGGCTCAGCGTGTCCCGAGCTGCCTCTCGATGCTCTTTCTGCGGTCCCGGCCAGGTGGAGATGATCTGTTTTTTCGTCTCCCACTGGCTGTAAACCGCTTTGAGCCCCTTATCCGTCGCCTCGATGTATTTCTCGATCAGCAGCGGCGGGATGAAGAGCGTGTCCGCATTGTTATCAAAGCCCTCCCCACCCGCTCCATCCGTAGGAAAGGGATCTCCCAGCTTATCAGCGGCGCCGTAGAGCAGGTCCCGCATAGTGAGGCTGTATTCCCGGCGGGTGAGACGCCGTGCTTTGCGATACCCCGGGTCCACGGCGGGTTGGCTGGCAACGGCTTTTTGAGCTTCGGTGATCCACGCCGTCAGTACCTGTCGCTCAGCTTCGGTGGGTTGCTCCTTCTTCTTGGCGGGTGGCATCTGCTTGGTGGCCACCTGGTCATTCACCTTATCCCACAGGCGCACATCCAGCCGGGCCGTCTTGGCATCCCAGAGGGTGTGGAGATTCACATCTGCCTTCGTGACGTCCGCATCGTGACACTCCACACAGTATTTCTCCAGCAGGGGTAGAACCTCCTTTTCCAGGCGCGAGAAAACGGCAGCCTCATCCGCCCAGGCCCCTCCGGTGCCGAGGATTAAAAAAACTGCAATCACTGCCTGGATAATGCTGCGCCCTGTCATGTGAGACACCATACGTGACATGGTTGGGGGTTTGTTTCCAGCACCTGTCGTCAGGCCCCTTCTTCCTTCTTTCACCCCCCCTTCCCCGGTTTTCCTTCTTGAAAGTGCCCCCTGCGCCAGTAAATAGCGGCCCTCCCGCGCCTGGCCGCATTCTGGCGCTTCTTTGCCAAACTTGACCCTCTTACCCCATTCTCATGAATAAAGCCATCCTCGCTCAAGCAGCCAATGAAGCCCGTGGTCTCGCCATGGACGCTGTCCACAAGTGCTCCTCTGGCCACCTCGGCCTGCCGCTCGGTGCAGCGGACGTCGGAGCCGTCCTTTTCGGCGAAACCCTTCAGTGCAATCCAGACGATCCAAAATGGCTGAACCGCGACCGTTTCATCCTGTCCGCCGGCCATGGTTCCATGTTCATCTACAGCTGGCTTCACCTCAGCGGTTATGAAGTGCCTCTGGAGGCGGTGAAAAACTTCCGCGTCCTGCACTCCATCACCCCCGGCCACCCTGAGTTCCATGAAACTCCAGGCGTCGAGTGCACCACCGGCCCTCTCGGCCAGGGCATCGGCAACGCCGTCGGATATGCCCTGAGCGGCAAGATGGCTGCGGCCAAATACAACACGGCTGAGCACACGATCATTGATAACCACATCATCGCTCTTGCAGGTGATGGCTGCCTTCAGGAAGGTGTGGCCCGTGAAGCCGTGGCCTTTGCCGCCCACAACGCGCTGGACAACCTGATCGTCATCTTCGACTCCAACGACGTCACTCTCGACGCCATGGCCAAGGTGACTCAGAGCGAGGACACCCAAGCTCTCTTCATCGCCCTCGGCTGGGACGCCGTCACCATCGACGGTCATGACCTCGACGCCATCAAGGCCGCCATCGAAAAAGCCAAGGCCGATAACAACGGCAAGCCGAAGATCATCATCGCCAAGACCATCATCGCCAAGGGTATCCCTGAGGTGGCTGGCACCGCCAAAGGTCACGGTGAAGGTGGCGCGAAGTTCGTGGACGCCGCTAAACAAGGCCTCGGCATCCCTGAAGGCACCCACTTCTACGTCAGCGACGCGGTGAAGACCTACTTCGCCGAGCTGAAGACCCAGCGCATCGCCAGCTACACCGAGTGGAATAAAACGTTCTCCGCCTGGAGCGCCGCGAACCCCGGCTTGGCTGCTGAACTGGACGCCGCTCGCAACAGCACCCTCACCGCTGAAGACCTGCTCAAAGCTATCCCGGAATATCCCGCCGAAGGTAAAGCCGCTACCCGTAACAGCGGCGGTGAAATCCTCAACCAACTGGCCAAGGCCGTTCCTCACCTCATCACCGGCAGCGCCGACCTCTTCGGCTCCACCAAGAACTACATCAAGGACGGTGGTGACTTCAGCGCCACCAACCCCACCGGCCGCAACATCTGGTTCGGCATCCGCGAGCACGCCATGGGCGCCATCTGCAATGGCATCGCCTACGACGGTCTCTTCCTCGGCAGCGGTGCGACCTTCCTGGTCTTCGCCGACTACTGCCGCCCAAGCATCCGCTTGGCTGCCCTGGCTAAACTTCCCGTCACCTACATCTTCACCCACGACTCCGTCGGTGTCGGTGAAGACGGCCCGACCCACCAGCCAGTGGAAACCGTCAGCGGTCTGCGCGTGATCCCGAATCTCGACGTCATCCGCCCTGCCGATGCCGAAGAAGCCGCCGCTGCTTTCTCCGCTGCTTTCAGCCGTCAGGATGGCCCGACCCTCCTCGCCCTCAGCCGTCAGGATCTGCCTCACCTCGGTTTCCTCAGCGCTGCTGAGCGCCGCGAAGGCACCCTGAAAGGTGGCTACGTCCTCGTGAAGGAAACCGCTCCTCTGGAAGCCATCGTCCTCGCTACCGGTTCTGAAGTTCAATGGGCTGTCGAAGGTGCTAAAGGTAAGCCCGGCGTCCGCGTCGTCAGCCTGCCATGCTTCGAGCGCTTTGACCGTCAGAGCGCCGAATATCGTGAGTCCGTCCTCCCTGCCGCCTGCACCAAGCGCATCTCCATCGAAGCCGGTGTCACCGGTCTGTGGTGGAAATACGTCGGCACCCAGGGTCAGGTCATCGGCATTGATCGCTTCGGCATCAGCGCCCCTGGCAACATCGTCTTCAAGGAACTCGGCATCACCGCCGAAGCCGTGGCCCAGGCTCTGGCCTGAGCCCCGTGAGGCGGGCACCCTTGCCCGCCTTTCTTCAACATCACTTCACTCCAAGGGAGGCTGACAACAGCCTCCCTTTTTTGTGCGCTTCTTGATCCATACAAAGTGGAGTCACAAACAACAACTCCAAAGGCTGAAGCAGTGATGCATCAACCGTCCTCACATCTGGCTTAAAATCGTTGGGTCGGTGATCTTGTCATCCGCAGCGAGTAAAAACGCTTTGCTCAAAATAATGCTCAGGACCCTGTCTCCTTCGAAAGGCAGATACAGTTTTCCCTCGGCTTTATCCACCTGCCCTTGGCCGGGCACGATGCAGAGATACTTGTCCCAAGGTGCGATGAGAATGTTTCCGCTGCCAAGGTGGATTTTGTAACGATGCCGTTTCCCCTGCACCACGAGGAAGCGGTCCACAAACGAGCATTGAGAGGCGATCTTCAAACGGGGAACCAGTTTCTCCAAAAGCACACGCCTTGTTTGAGCGGAGGCGCTGAGTTCGCCAAAACCATAGTCATGCCAGTAGCCACGCTGCTGCTCATCGCGCCCTCCATCCAACCACGCCGGATCATTACCGACACTGGCGACACCGACGAAGAGATCCACGTCCCTCATGATTTCCGAGAAGACCAATGGCTCGACTTCAGCCAGTCGCAGGGGCTCAGGAGCAGTTCCATCAAAACTCGTGCTACTGTAGCCACCACCACTTGCATGAGCGTTAACAGTGATAGCATCCTCGCGATAAAACCGCACCTGATCCGTCGCGACATAACGATAAGCCCCGCTTTCCAACGTATCCGTTCCGTAGTTGGAGCCTGCCCCTTCGATCCAGTATTCCGCACGCAAGCCCCACGACGATAGCCTGCGGGTAGCCGGAGGATAAAAATCATCCACCATAAGACGGATTTTATTTTTCCAATCCCGCGCAGCACAAAGGGCATTGAATTGATGCTGGCGAAGCAGGTGGGCAGCAAAGCGATTGGAATACACCTGGGTCTGCTCTTCCGCCGGAGTCAGCAGATACACCTCCCGATGGGCTTGTTTGAACGGCTGCACGATCTCCCACTCCTCCAGGAATCCACGCCAGCCCAAAACAATGTCCACCGACTGGTTCAGCGGATGCCATAAGGTCACGAGGATACCGTCATCATTGAGGTCTAACGGCTGCCCTTGACGGTTGACCACGGTATCTTTGAGCCAGATGCCCGGTGTGGTGATCTCTCCAGAAGTAAAATTCCAAATCAGACGCCTAGCCAGGACTCCGACCAGCGGATGATCGAGATAACGCTCCCGCCAATCACCCACCGACCAACTTTTCCGCTGTAGATAAAGCTTATCTAGACGCTCGGACTGTGCAGGAAGCATCTTTTCGATGTCCTTTTTCGCCGCCATCAGTTCCTTCACTTCTTCATCACACGCACTCTTCACTGCCGCAGGAAGAGTCTTTTGACCTTTTCCATCATCCCGTCTCCACAGCATCTCGGTTTGGCGAGACGTCACCACCTTGAGTTCGGCCGTAAAATCTCCCACCCGCTGAGTCAACTCACCCACTCCCGTCATGCCATAGGCGGGCACGCTGATCTCCTCCACTTCTTCACGAGGTACTTCCAACCTTTCAGCCAATTGAGTGAGCGCCTTATCAATCGCCGCCTGAGCACCTCCAAATTTCACCCTGACTTTAATCAAGGCCAGTTGCCCTAACGCATCCGTCGTGCCCATCATCCCCAAGGCGCTAACGCAAGCATTGCCCACCCGCACCGAGCGAGACCCCACACCGGGGATCTTCTTGTAGCAAGTGAGCGCCAAGCCTGTCATCAAGCGGGCCATCTCTTTCGTGGCGATCAAGCCACAGATCCAAGTCAGGCCACGAAGAATATCCTGATGCAGATCCGTAATCTCGTAACTGCCTACCGCGGCATATCCGGAAGCTGCGCTGCGCGGTTTCTCCACCAGCGGTAACCACGCTGACATACGTCGGCTGAACTCTTCCCGCCCCTGAGCGTCTGCGAGAATAGCCTCCGCCTTTTTTAGCCATTTTTGAGTCACATTGGCCGAAGTCGCTGTGACACACAGACCTAACAATTCATTCCAAAAAAACTTCGTTTCATCGGAACAGTCGTTCAAGAAATGAATGACCGCATCGGCCCAAGGCTCACCGGATACTAAGGGTAACTCGGGAGCCTCACTCACGGCCGCGGCAAGACGCTGACATAGACGACGATCATCCGCACCTGCATGGCGAGCCAGGCGATTGCGAAACCGAACGAATCCCGCTTTCAAGTCGTCCGTCATTTTGCCCGCGGATGCCCACTCTTCGGCGAGGCGAACCATCGCAGTAACTGGGTATTCATAATGGGAAACATAGCTCGCTTTACCGATCCAATTTAACAGAGAAAGAACCACTCCCTCTTGGATCGGCAGCCTACGCCCTAACAATGAAATCAACAGATACAGTCCAACCTTTCTCCGGCGATCCTGTCGCTTACTCTGCAAGAGGCTGATGGTTCTGTCGAGAGCACGCAATTCCTCGACCAAGGGCATGGCCAACGCCGCTTGCGCTTCGGGTGTCCCACTGAGAATTTCTTCACCAATGGCAGACGTTTTGGGATTGAAACGCTCCCACTCATGTTTGAGCAACGGCTCCGCCTGATCCATGTAAGCGACGATCACCTTATGGTATTCACTCGCAGATTTGGGAGCCGAGTTTTCAGGAGGCGGGATCTGGGGCGATGCAGGGGAGGCTCCCCCCCCCACGACTTTTTGAATCATTCCTCGAAACCAGTTCATAAGCGACTCAGCCTCCGACCAACGGCACAAGTTTCACGAAACTGACTTCCGTATCCGGTTGGATCAAAAACTCTTCATCCAAATCTGCAGCTTGGCGGTCTCCGATGAGGATGAAAAAGCCATTGGTTTCAAAGGCGCGAAGGGCCGTGTTATATTGCCGCTCCCAATCGACCCGTTTCGGTTTGAGACGAACATCACCATTCAAACGCTTTTCATCATCCACCGGCTGTATCAAACCGACGAATTTGGAAAGCAGACCTTGGGAATTGTAATCCTGCACCTCCTGCCAAATTCTTGCCCGAATGATCTCTCGAACCGACATGCGTTCCTCCAGACATTCCAGGGTAAAAGAATGGAGGCGTTGACCGCTGAGACTTTCATCGATGACAATCATCCCAGTAAAATCGCTTATATGCAGATACTTTTGCAAGAGGTCTTTGGCTGAGCTCCTTAAAAATAGCTGAGACCATGGAGGAGCCTTTCTCGGGAAATTAAAATCCGCTTGCTGGAACAGGACTTTCTCTCACAGCTTGAAACGTCTTCCTAGCATTTCATCCCATGGCCCGCGTCCTCATCCTCTTTGCTCACCCTGCCCTGCATCGTTCGCGAGTGAATCTTGCGCTGATGAAGGCGGTGCAGGATCTGGAGGATGTGACCTTCGTGGACCTCTATGAGGACTACCCCAACCTTCATATCGATCATCAGGAAGAGCAGGAGCGCCTCCTCCAGCATGACACGGTGGTCTGGCAGCATCCCTTTTATTGGTATGCCGCTCCGGCGATTTTAAAGGAGTGGATGGATGTGGTGCTGGAGCATGGCTTTGCTTATGGCGAAGGCGGCACTCGTCTGGTGGGCAAGAAACTGATGAGCGCCATCACCACCGGCGGCCCTGAAGATGCCTATCGTCCAGAAGGCACCAATCGCTTCACCATGCGAGAACTGCTCGCTCCCATGGATCAAACCGCATACCTCTGCGGCATGCAGTATTTAGAGCCCTTCATCATTCATGGAGCCCGGCAACTCACGCCCGCGCAAATTCAGGAATGGGCTCAACGTTATCGGCAGCGGATCGAAGAACTCCGCAATGATCGTTAGGCCCAAAGGCATTCGATCCAATGCCGTAGCCCCTTCATTTGCACAAACGCCAAGCCACTCACTTGTATTACTTGGTCGCTTTACCGGTTTCTTCGATAAGAGTGGCCGTAACAAAGATTAAGCGACCTTGGTCCTTCACCTCTGTCAGGTAGCCGCCAAGGACGAGTGTCTGGCCTGACCAAATCGTCACGGCTGAGGAAACCGCTTTTTCCGAGGAAAGATCGAGACTCGGAGGCACGACATTCAGATCAATGGAGTAGCCATCAGCCCAGACACCGGGAGTGACGGCAAACGACTGGCCTCCCAGATTTTGAGGCAATTGGAAAACGGCCTCTTTGCCATTTTCCACACTCGCTGGCAAGGCCACTACGGCAACACCCTGCTGTTGCGCCAAGGCACGCATCACGAGGCTAAACTGAGCGTCAGTCAAGACTCCAGTGACCCAAAACTGTCCAATGCGATGGGGATCTAGAACGCCCAAAAGACGATCCAGTTCGGCCTTGTCTTTTCCTTCCAGACTCAAATTGGCGGCCAGTTGAGAGACCCCCGGCACGTCTGCCACAACGACGGATAAAAAGACTTTTTTGTTAGGTGCCTTCGGAGCCGTCTTTGGCTCTGTTGGAGCAGCTCCGGGCAGGTAGGGGATGTCTTTTCCCACTTGAACTGGCCAGAGGACGTTTGCGACTCTATCAAAATGACTGGCCTCAGTGCCGTCCGGCAGAAGGGCAATGGCCGAGATCAAGAGGGTCATTTGTTTCCCTCCGACCTGTAGGTGCTGCACCAAGGTCTCCCCGGAGGCCAATTCAACCTTGCCATGACTGGTGTACATATTGACCCGGGACCAGTCCTTGGGAGGGCTAAATTTGGAGGGAATCAACGCTTCCCCAGACTCCAGCCCCAAGGAGTATTTTGTCTCGATGAATACCTTTCCATCATCGGCTTTGGACGACATCAGTTCTTGGCGAATTCCCACCCGTTGCTCTGGATTGGCAGGATTAACGTGGCCAACTTCGACAACGGCCTGCTGCCCCATTTTCGTTGTGATGCGGGGCACACCGAGCAAGTCAACGCCAGCCTTTTGACTGACATTTGCGATCAGAGCGGCGGCTGACTGGCTATCCAAAACTGCGCCGTGAATCCCGAAAAACCGGTCTGCCTGGATGAACCGAGTAACGAAATAGACCTGAGGCTGGATCACCGAAGCGTCGGTGAGAACCTGGCGGGTCTTTTCCAGATTTGCGAGCGTGTTGGTCACCACAAGGCGAGAAGTGTCGGTCTGAAAAATGGCCATCGCATTTTCCGGAAAAGAGACGCCTTTGCTTTCCAGAAACTCGCTGGGAGTCACCCTGTTCGCAGGATTGGATGGAGCAGAAAGGATATTCGGGGAGACCGTATAAGTGCGGGTAAACAAGGAACTGTTTTCACCAGGAGTGCTGGCTGATTTGATAGGCTGAGCGGCTACTGACGCTGAAGGAACAACCAGCCCAACGGAGGCGATGAGCAGAGGTCCAACAACGGCCCCTGCTGTGCATGCGAGCACGAAATTCACACCCAGCCGATGACGCACCGGGCGGGCTTCGACAAGCGCCTTTAGCCGTCCCCGCAGCCGCTGTGCAGGCCGTGATTGAGCCATCGGCATGACGCCAGCCATTGGGTGGGAGGTCCGGACCCAACTGAGCAGAAATTCGGCATAATCTTTGTTTTCTCCGGCCTCACCCACCGCAGCCGCATCACAGATTTCTTCCCGGGACCGCGCATGACTCTCGATAAGCGCATGAACGAAGGGGTTCCACCACAGGACAGCACGCGCACATTCGTGGAGCCAGGAGACCAGCGTGTCCCTCCCTCGCAGATGCTCCTCCTCATGGCGGACCAGCCAGTGCCACTGCCTTGCCGTCAAGGTGCCGAAGGATGAGGCTGGCACTGCAATCAATGGCCGGAACCAGCCCACCACACAGGGAGTGCCTGCATGATGAAAAACGGCCAGCGGCTTTCCGCGCAGCGCCTTGGGGATGGATTCGAGCTCTTCCTGGACTGGTTTTCTCAAACCCCGGGTCCATACCACGATCCTGCTTGTCTGCCACAGGTGCCTCAAAAGCAGGGCGGCGACGCCGCTCCACAGAGTCCATTTCAGCTCCGGCATCCAACGGTCAGCCCGCCAAACAAACTTTGATACATGATGCATGGCCATGTCAGGGGAGACTGCTGGTGTTATCTCAGGCCGAATGACGATGCGCCAGTCCGTGTCCAGCGTCTGATGAAGCGTCGCTAAGGCAAGCGTACCACTGCCTTCATCCCAGGGGGTCAGCGACGAAACCAGCCATGGCCCGCCCACCGAAAAGAGGATGGCCATCATCGCGGTGACACTGCGCCTCAAGGCATCGCGAATCAGGCAACGCAAGATGAGCCAGCCAAGGAATCCAAAGGCCAGGCTGTGCAGGCCAAAGTTGAGGAAAAAGACGTTTTCTGGGCTCATCACTCGCCTCCTTTCCTGACCGTCCCACTGCGGACCAGTTTGCGCAGTTCCACCAGTTCTTCCTCGGTGATCTCTTCACTCTCGACGAGGCAGCGGACCAGCGCCAGATTACTGCCGCCGAAGAAGCGCTGTTTAAGTTCCCTCAACACGCTGCTGCGGCCTCGCTGCTCGGGGACGGCGGGGGCATAGACATGGCTGCGGCTAGAGTCATCACGGGAAATCCAGCCCTTCGCTTCCAGTCGGGTGAGCTGAGTTTGGAGCGTGTTGCGGGTGACAGGTTCGGCACGCCCCTCATTGACTGCTTCCAGCAAGTCGAGCACGCCAACAGGCGAGCGTTTCCAGAGAATGTCCATCAGCGCTTGCTCGGCTGCGGAAAGTGGAGGAAGAGATTTTTTGGCCATATTTCGCGACATTGACGACACTTGTCGTATTTGTCGAGATTAATCTACGACATGTGTAGGACTTCACCCTGCCGGAGCATTCTCCGCTTGGCTCCTGACCAAAATTCTGCCCTTCGGCTTTGCCTAGGCTGAAGGGAAAATCTGGCTGGCCGAAAAAGGTGATGCGGAGACTATTGCGTGCAATGGACCTTCAAGGAAGGGCAGGCATAAGCACCTGCTTCACTTGAGATCAATCCGGCCAAAGCCTCCAGGCGGCGAGCTTGGTGTCTGAGCGTGCGTAGATAGCATTCCCCACGAAGGCGGGATGAGCCCAGGTCTTGCCGATGATTTGATGCCGCGCCAGTTCCTCAAACCCCTCTGGCCCCAGCTTTACATAGACCAATTCACCCTGGGCATTGAGTAGCGCTGCCAGACCCTGACTTTCCTGCATCCAGACGAGACTCATCTGGGGATTTCGATCTTTCGGAGTCAGGGTGTTGGCATCACTCCAGAGAATGCGGCCCGTCTTCAGTTCAATGCCTTGAAGCCCTTTGTTCTTATCCAACAGATACACCACCCCGTCTTTGAAAAGTGGGGAGGACATCAAGCCACACATCTCTTTTTCATTCTCCCAGACCAGCTCCGGGTTCACTCCCGGCCGCAGGGCTTTCGTGCCATGCCAATACCCCGAGATGAGCAGGACTCCATCCCGATACAAGGGCTGGGCGATGCTCACGCCATACGTGATCTTATAGGGATAGGTCCACAGCGTGGCCCCCGTCTCAGGATTCAGGCTCTGAATGTTTTCGGGCCCCCAGGCAATGAGCTGACGCTGCCCCTCATGGATGATGATCTCAGGGGTACAGTAACCCGCAGGATCAGCCCCACCACGCCAGAGCAGCTTTCCATTCTGGGCATCCAGAGCCAAGACACTGCCCTCTGGTTGGGCCCCCACATGCAGGAGCACACGTCCAGCGTCGAGCACCGGAGAAGCCGCGAATCCCCAGGTAGGAACGCTCGCTCCATGCTCCGCCACCGTATCCACCTGCCAGAGGATCTGCCCTGTGTGAGCATTCAGGCACAGCGCCATACCAGCTGCCCCGAGCACATAAGCCCGACCTGAGTGAAGCGTCACGGAAGAGCGAGGGCCATTGCCATAGTCCATGCGACCATAAACCGCAGGCCAGGAGTGAGACCATAACAGTTCCCCCGAACTCTGCGCATAACAAAGGATGCGTTCGACATCACCTCCGTCTTTCGGACGATCCAAGACATACACACGCCCGGCACTAACGGTCACACCACCATAACCTCCACCGATGTCCTTTTCCCAAAGGAGTTCAGGCGTCTGGTCTGAATAATTCACTGGAATCGAAGCCGGATTCCAACCTCCGTCGCCATGAGTCCCACGCCAGCGCGGCCAATCCGTAGCTAGAGTGGGTAATACGGTGCTAAACAAGATCCAAAGAGGTGCAAATCTCATGCGCAGACGACCTGATTTTTACGACTCTCAGGGCCGATTCATTGCAAAAGAGGCGAGTCATTTCCTCTACAACTCATGACAATCCAGCGGCAGCAGCAGGATGGGAAAGGCGGAATCATGGTCACGTCTCAGCAAGCCATGTCTAAGCCTCTTCTCATCCTCTTCGGCACCTTCTCGGGAAACTCGGAATCCTGCGCGGAAAAAGCCGCCAGCGTCGCCCGCCAACGGGGTTACGATCCTGTGCTGGAGAACATGGCGGACTGTGCTGCGGATGTCTTGAAGCAATTCGATACCGCCCTGATCATCACCAGCACTTACGGCGATGGCGATCCTCCCGATGGCACGGAGAATTTTTATGCGCAGGTGGTGAATCGCCCCACCCAGCGCCTGGAGCATCTGCGCTACTCCGTGCTCGCGCTTGGTGACTCCTGCTATGACCGCTTCTGTCAGTGTGGCAAAGATTATGATGAAGCGTTGGAAACCCTCGGGGCCACTCGCTTCCACATCCGTGTGGACTGCGACATCGACTATGACGAGCCCTGTGATGCCTGGATCGAAGGAGTCTTCGCCACTCTCGCTCAAAAGAGACTCCTCGCCGCCTAACATTAGATTCGTTCTCGTCCTTTCCCCAACACCGTCTGTCTATGGACTCCGCCTCACGTCATAGCCCCCGTATCGCTTACAGCTTCCCCGCGCACACGTTTGACCTGCGACGGGTGAAGCCCGAGAGCTGCTTTGATGCGGATGATGGCGCGGCGATGGCGATTCACCTGGACGGCCGTTGGGACAAGTTTTTCAAGAACCTGCGCAACCTGGGCCTCGTGATGGTCACTGCGTCACGGGGGCCGATCAGCATGGCTTCCGCCTGGGAAAAACCGGTCTTCCAATCCTATCCGGGCACGGATGAATGGATCTGCTTGGAAACAGGATCTGAGATCCGCCCTGCCGCCTTCGGTGGAGCCATGGCGGTGGTGGAAAATGTCGGTGATCAACAGGTCGCCAGCTTTCAATTTTTTGACCGGCATGGCGAGGGATGCCTGAAGATCCTCGTCACCAATTGGTCCGACCATGAGGCCTATGAAGACCTCGTCTCCCGCCATGCCAGCGGGCGTCGGACCCTCGACTTTGGCCAGAAATCCGAAGCACGAACAGAGATGCCATCCCCTGCCCAGGGGAATGTGCGGAATCTCTGGAACGGCCTCTCGCGAAGCCTGCCCGACTCTGCGTTTCCCGGACTGGAGGGCGTCTCCCGCCTTTCTGCGCTGGAGATGGCGGGGCAGGATCTGGCCTGGCGTCTGCCGCGCAGGGTGGTGCGGCAGGCGCTACAAAATATGACGCTCGCTCAGGTGCCGCTGGGCGGTGCGGTGCGTAACGAAGCGGTCTTTCTTCCCACAGGCTTTTACCCCACGCACTGGGGGGACTGCCGCTGCGGCACCACTTTCTTTGGAGAGGCCTCCCAGCTCACCCTCCGCGGCTGCGTCCACCGTGGTCAAGCATGGGCCACGCGATTCCAGGTCGGATCTGAGGAGGCCCTCTGCATCGAGTTCTACAACGCTCACCGAGACTTCTGCGGAGGCATCGGTCTCCGCTCCGAAGCCGGGCCTTGGCAACGAGAACAGTGGAAGGATCTGTTAAAGGGCGGCCTTGACTAGGTTTCTGAGCCCGTGTGAATCGATAGCACTCTCGAGGAAGTCAGGCTTTCAAATGCAAACCTACGGGAGCTGTCACCGGCAGGGCTGCCTCGCGCCGTTTCTTCGTCTTTTCCGCCTTGAGCTGGCCACAACCTGCTGCGACATCAATGCCGCGGCGCTGGCGAATGGTGCAGGGGATGCCCGCACTCTGGATGATGGCGTGAAATTCATTGGCTGCTGTCTCCGCACTTTCACGACCGGCAAAGCCTGCGGTCTCATTCAGCGGGATCAGATTCACATGCGCCTTCAGCCCCTGGAGCAGAGCCGCCACGCGCTGCGCATGGGCCGGGGTATCATTCACTCCCGCGATGAGCGTCCAGGCAAAGAAGATCTTGCGCCCGGTCTTCTCCCCATAGGTGTGACAGGCGGCGATGAGATCGCTCAGCGGCCAGCGTTGGTTTGCCGGGATCAGCGCTGCACGTTCCTCCGCCGTGCTGCCATGCAGGCTGATGGCGAGATTGTAGGGGCGACCTTCCTCAGCCAGACGCAGGATGCCCGGCACCACCCCTACGGTGCTCACGCTGATCTTGCTCGGGCCGATGTTACAGCCTCGGGTGTCACTGATCATGCCCAGAGCTTTCATGACCTGCTCATAGTTATGCAGTGGCTCACCCATGCCCATGAGCACGATGTTGCGCAGTCGCTCCCCTTTCGCCCGCAGCACGCGCTGCGCATGCAGCACCTGACCGACGATCTCCCCGGGCCGTAGATGCCGCACGAAGCCCATTTGCCCGGTGGCACAAAACACACAGCCCATGGCACAGCCCGCCTGCGTGCTCACGCACACCGTGTAGCGCCCTGGGTAGCCCATGATGACGGTCTCGATCTCCTGCCCATCCTGGAGACGCAGCAGGTATTTCTGAGTCAGGCCATCCCCGCTCGGGATGTGGGATGAGATGGCCAGATGATCGATGAAGTATTCACCCCCCGGCCCGGTTTTCTCCGCCAGCCAGCGCCGCAGCGGCGGCACCCAGTCCTCCCGCTCCGCCCGTGCCAGCAGATCCGTTTCAGCACGGAAATACAGCGCATTCCAAAGCGTGCCCGCATGCACCGGACGCAGCCCATCGTCCGCCAGCAAGCGGCCCAGCTCGTCAAAGGTCAGGTCATGGAGGGAAAGGGGCATTCGGCTCACCTTACCGCAGCCCACAGCTTTCGCCAGCCCGGAAACCGCTTCTCACCCGGCCCTCCGCCACTTTGCACTTGCCCGCACGGCCTGCCCATGCGAGACATAGGGTTCTCAAACCCGAACGCGCTCGTAGTTCAACGGATAGAATGGTGGTCTCCGAAGCCGCATATCCAGGTTCGATTCCTGGCGAGCGCACTCTTTTAGGCTTTATTGGTTTAGTGGGTGGCACTTGAGTGCTTGGGTAAGGCTGATCACATGGTCAACTTTGGAGGTTGGACGGATCAAGCCTCCCATTCTCCCGTAGTCGCTGAAATAATTCGGGCTTGGACCCAAGGATGGCCATCAAAAACGGCAGCGACTCTTGGTGATTCTTTTGGAAGAGTTCGGAGAACCGGAGCATATCACAATCCCAATCAGCCAGGGTTGCACCATAGCCTTTGATGGCTTCTCGATCCGCGATGATGGGTGTATCCCCAACCACACACTCAGCCAAGGCGAGCAGCGCGTTTCTGGATCGTTCGAAGGTGGAAAGGTAATGTGGCAGTAAGAGCGCTTCAGCTTCAGTGGTGCATCTTGTGATGATGCGCTCGCTGCCTTTCCGAAATTGGTGCGAGTCACTTAAAATCATGTGACGCTCTAGATCTCTCTGGATTGCCCTGTTCACGGACTGGTTATGATCGAGTCTACCGCCGACTGTAAAAGGACTATGCAGATAAGGATTGGGCAGTTCCAGATGCAGCGTGATGCAAAAGCCATGATAATACCGCCCTTTCAGGCAGAGAACATTGTGAGACGCATATACTCCAAGAGCGACTTCGCGAACATACTCGGTTCGGATACCTCGAACGACTTTATTTCGCTTATAGTCAGGATGTAGGTTGCGAAGAGTAATCTCGAACATCGCCTGAAATTCCGCCGCCGCATCTTTAGGTTGAGACAGTCTCATATTCGTTGAGGGACTCTAGTTATGTTTTCTAAAGGCTAACTTTGTCTTTCCAGAAGCATACCTTATTAAGCCATCCATCACTCAGCCGGAGTAAAAAACACCTTCGCCCGATCCTTGGAATTGAAGTCGGCCACGATCTGGCTCAGCCACGGCTGATCGGCCTCACGACATTCCAGAGTGAGCGGTGTTTGCTGGAGCTTTTCAGGTAGGCACAGGCGCAGGCATTCCAGGCTGGCGCGCACGAGGTCTTCTCGTGGGTGACCTGCATTCGGCGGGACCTTGAAATGGGTCGCATCCAGAGTGACAGAATGAGCGGTGATGGAAGAACCACCGAGATCGCTGGTCCGAAATTTCAGGCCGGACAGGGATGCTAGATTGAGATCCTGCGTGGCTTCCTTGGGGTTGTTTGTCGGGGGCACATTCGGTGCCGAAATGAGGGGGATCTGAGTGGCCCCTCCTCCGAGGCGATACCAATCATGGCAGGTGACTTGAGCAATATGGATGGTCCCGGAGGCGAGGCCATCCAGTGGTTGATACGTCACCGTCAACCCAGACTCACCCGCGAAGGTAAAGGAACAAGCGCTGAGGGTTAGAAGGAAAGAGAGGAGGAGTGATTTCTTCATGAAAGAGGAAAGGCCTAACTTTAAAGTGGTTCGCCGACTGAGTTGGCTTAGCTTTGGGCAAGGGCGAGGAGTTCGGATAAATCCTTCTTCAGCGCAGGGTCTAACTGAGTGAAATCATGATCGGGAAAGTGGAAAACCTCGACCCGGTCTTCGATCTGCTCCGTGGTGAACTCACCTGCATCTCCTGCGTTCTTGCGAGTGACGATGAAATGGCGATAGGCGGCCGAAATGATCTGCCCATCCTGGAAATGACATTGCCACTGTCTACCCTCTGCAAAATGCTCCGCAAAGGCCTCAAGGGTGACCATGTGATCACCGACACGGGTGATCGTGATTTGGCTGCCACCGCACGCTTTTTCCCAATCTTTATGTTCTGTTTTGGGAGGTTCTCCCCACGCTGGCAGCGCACTCGTGAAGACTGGCAAGAGAGCGAGGATCAAGAGCTTCTTCATGGTTCGACGAGAAAGGTTCTTCACGCGTTGGATGTGAGATTTAAGAGGATGACTGACCAACGAAGGAGACGTTCCCACCCACGTCTCAATTCACAACCAACTCCATCTGCTTAAAAATACTGGCCGAGTCACGGGCTCCCCAGCGGCGGGTGATGCGGGAGTCGGGGATCTCAAACCACTCCATGGCCACCACTTCATAGGGTTTGCTGGTGGGTGCGATGCCACGAAAGGCGCCGATGAATTGACCGCGCTCCGTGTAGCGCACAGCGACGAGGGGACCTTCCTCAATGATGGACTCGAGCGTGAGGCTCAGGGCGAAGCTGGCCACCAGTTGTTCCCAGATGGGCCGGACTTTGGCGAGGTCTCCCCCGCCTAACACGCCGTGAATGAGCGCATCGGGAGCGAAGCAGCGGCACACGGCGTCAATGTCGCCGCGATTGAAGGCCTCGACATAGGCCCGGACGATGTCTTTGCGTAAAGAAGAGATCATGGCTTGGGGTCGATTTCCTTGACTCTACCACACCAGCCACAAATGCCTATCATGACTTCGGAAGAAGATCTTGACGAGTCAAAAATGACGCACTGGATATGCAACAAAGTATCCACAGTCGAATACCCTCCAGTGCCGAGTTGTCTATTTTAAAAGGCCTCCATCAAGATCAACTCGAACGCGCAGCCCTGTCCTCGACAGTAAAAAAGATCAACACTCAGGTCGGGCCTCCAACCAAGGCAAGGAAAATGGATATGCCATTCTGTCCACTGGACGCGACGGCGAATCATGCCTAGCAATAGTCCATGCGCATCCTGATCACCGGCGGTGCCGGATTTCTCGGCTCCCATCTCTGCGAAAGACTCCTGAACGAAGGCCATGATGTCCTTTGCATGGATAACTTTTTCACGGGTCGAAAAGCCAACATCGCGCATCTGCTTGGTAACCCGCAGTTTGAACTCTTCCGCCATGACGTAATCGATCCGTTCAAGGCCGAGGTGGACCGCATCTACAACCTGGCCTGCCCAGCCTCGCCGCCGCATTACCAATACAATGCCATCAAGACGATCAAAACGTCGGTCATGGGAGCGATCAATGTCCTCGGCTTGGCCAAACGCACCCGCGCACGAGTTTTCCAGGCCTCCACCTCCGAGGTCTATGGTGACCCCGAAGTGCATCCTCAACCCGAGAGCTACTGGGGCCATGTGAACCCCATTGGCATCCGCTCCTGCTACGATGAAGGCAAGCGCGTAGCGGAGACGCTGTTCTTTGACTATCACCGCCAGAATGGCGTGGATATCCGTGTGGTGCGTATCTTCAACACCTACGGCCCACGCATGCTGCCCGATGACGGACGTGTGGTTTCCAACTTCATCGTCCAGGCCCTGCGCGGTCAAAACATCACCATCTATGGCGATGGCAGCCAGACGCGTAGCTTCTGCTATGTGGATGACCTGATCGAGGGTTTCATTCGCCTGATGGAAACCACCGGCATCACCGGCCCCATCAACATCGGCAATCCCGGTGAATTCACCATGCTCCAACTGGCAGAGTTGGTCCTCAAGAAAGTCGGTGGCCCCTCCAAAATCACCTTCCATCCCCTTCCCTCAGACGATCCGAAACAACGCCAACCCGACATCACCCTGGCCAAAAGCCAACTCGGCTGGGAACCCAAAGTGACTCTAGAAGAGGGGTTGGAAAAGACGATTGCCTACTTCAGGACCATCGTGGGGTGATTTCTGGCAAAGCCGAAATGGGGAAAGTGGAAAGCGGAATTTTCGCCCAAACACTAACTAACTTTATGAAAATTTGTTGTATCGGTGCCGGTTATGTCGGCGGTCCTACCATGGCGATGATCGCCTCCAAGTGCCCGGACATCCGGGTGGAGGTGGTGGATCTGAATGCGGATCGCATCGCCGCCTGGAACTCGGATGAACTACCCGTGTATGAACCGGGCCTCGATGACGTCGTGCGCTCCGCACGTGGGCGAAATCTGTTTTTCTCCACAGCTGTCGAGGACACCATCCGCAGTGCGGATATCATTTTCGTCAGTGTCAATACACCGACCAAGACCTTTGGTATGGGGGCGGAAAAAGCCGCAGATTTACGATACATCGAAGCCGTCGCGCGCACCATTGCCGAAGTCGTCACCGAGCCGAAGATCATCGTCGAAAAGAGCACCATCCCGGTGCGCACTGCGGAGGCCATCAAGACCATCCTGGCCTCCAACGGCAAGGGACTGAAACATCAGGTACTGTCGAATCCCGAGTTCCTCGCCGAGGGCACCGCCGTGGCTGACCTCACGGCTCCGGATCGCATCCTCATCGGTGGAGAAACGACCCCCGAGGGACAGACTGCCGTCGAATCGTTGGTTAGCGTCTATGCCCACTGGGTGCCCCGTGAACGCATCCTCACCACCAATCTCTGGTCCTCCGAACTCTCCAAGCTGGTGGCCAATGCCTTCCTGGCCCAGCGCATCTCGTCCATCAACAGCATCTCCGCCCTGTGCGAAACCACCGGTGCCGATGTGGATGAAGTCGCCCGCGCCATCGGCACCGATAGCCGCATCGGACCGAAGTTCCTCAAAGCTTCGGTGGGCTTTGGCGGCTCCTGCTTCCAGAAAGACGTGCTCAATCTCGTCTATCTCTGTGGTCACTTCGGTCTGCCTGAGGTCGCCGCGTATTGGCAGCACGTCGTGCAGATGAATGACTGGCAAAAGCGCCGCTTCTCCGAGAAAGTCCTGCGCACTCTCTTCAACACCGTCACGGGCAAGCGCATCGCTGTGCTCGGATTCGCCTTCAAAAAGGACACCAACGATACCCGCGAGTCCGCCTCCATCTATGTGTGTAAGGATCTGCTGGAAGAACGCGCCAATCTGGCCATTCACGATCCCAAGGTGAAGCCCGAACAAATCCGCAAGGATCTCGAACTCGCCACCAATGACTCCCGTGTAAGCTTCCCCGCCACCGCTGAAGAAGCTGCGGCTGGAGCCCATGCCCTGCTCATCCTCACCGAATGGGACGCCTACAAGCAGCTCGACTTCGAAAAGATTTACCAGCACATGCTCAAGCCAGCCTGGATCTTCGACGGCCGCAACATCCTGGATCGGGCGAAGCTGGAAGCCATTGGCTTCAAGGTCTATGCCATCGGCAAACCGCTGCCGGAGAAGAATTGAGCCGTAAACAGTTCCCAGTGAGTGCTGCATCTTGACCGCTCCATCCTGAATACTGTTTACTGAAGACTGATCACTATCCGCCCCATGCCCATCGCTCTCATTACCGGAATCACAGGCCAGGATGGCTCTTACCTTGCCGAGCAACTTCTCGCGAAAGGTTACACGGTGCATGGCATGATCCGTCGTGCATCGAACTTCAACACGCAGCGCATCGAGCATCTTTTTAACGATCCAGAGATCTACAATCAGCGCCTGTTCCTTCATCACGGCGATCTCACAGACTCCAGCAACCTGAACCGTCTCCTGGAAAAGATTGGGCCTAACGAAATATACAACCTCGCCGCACAGAGTCACGTCAAGGTTTCCTTTGAAGTGCCGGAATACACCGCCGAAGTGGATGGCCTAGGCACCCTGCGCTTTCTGGATTCCATCAAGGAAGTGGGTCTGGAAAAGCGTGCTCGTTTTTATCAAGCCTCCACCAGTGAGCTCTATGGCTTGGTCCAAGAAGTACCGCAGACGGAGAAGACTCCGTTTTACCCGCGCTCGCCCTACGGTGTGGCCAAGCTCTACGGCTACTGGATCGTGGTAAACTACCGCGAGTCCTACGGCCTGCATGCCAGCAACGGCATCTTGTTCAATCACGAATCCCCCCGCCGTGGCGAGACCTTCGTCACCCGCAAGATCACCCGCGCGGCAGGTCGCATCCGCGAGGGACTCCAAACACCCTTGGAGTTGGGCAATCTCAGTGCCCAGCGTGATTGGGGTTACGCCCCCGAATACACCGAGATGATGTGGCGCATGCTCCAGCAGGATCAACCCAGCGACTATGTCTGCGCCACACAGGAGACGCACACGGTGAGGGAGTTCTGCGAGCACGCTTTTGCGGCGGTGGGCATGCCACTGACCTTCGAAGGCGAAGGAGCCGATGAAGTGGGCCGGGATGAAAACGGGACGGTGCGCGTCAAGGTGGACCCGCGCTATTACCGCCCTGCAGAGGTTGAGCTGCTCATCGGCAACCCTGAAAAAGCTCGCCGTGTGTTAGGCTGGTCGCCTAAGGTCACTTTTGCCGAACTCGTGCAGATCATGGCCGCTGCCGACTGGGACCTCGCCAAAGCCGAGAAGCGAAAGTAGAAAGCTGAATTTCCCTTTCGTCTAAGCGCCTCCCCTTTCAACTTTCCCTCTTTCCGAGTTTCCTCCCTATGCCTCGCATCTACATCGCCGGACATCGTGGCATGGTGGGCAGCGCGATTGCGCGTGCATTACGCCAACGCGGCGAAACCGACATCGTCACCGCCACCCATGCGGAGCTAGATCTGCGCCGCCAGACCGATGTGGAACATTGGTTAGACCAAAACCGCCCTAACACCGTCATTCTGGCCGCAGCCAAAGTGGGCGGCATTCACGCCAACAGTACCTACCCCGCTGAGTTCATCTACGATAACCTCATAATGGCCGCGAATGTGATTCACGCCGCTTATAACAGTGGCGTAAAGCGCCTGCTCTTTCTCGGCAGCTCCTGCATTTATCCGCGTCTGGCTCCCCAGCCGATGCCAGAGGATTGCCTGCTCACCGGTCCGCTGGAGTGCACCAATGAAGCTTATGCTTTGGCTAAGATCGCTGGGCTCAAACTGTGCCAACACTACCGCCAGCAATACGGGGTGACGTTTCACTCCGCCATGCCGACGAATCTCTATGGCCCAGGGGATAACTATCATCCCGAAAACTCCCACGTGATCCCCGGTTTGATCCGGCGCTTTCATCAGGCCAAGGTGGACCAGGTCCCGAGCGTCACCGTCTGGGGCACGGGCAAACCGCTGCGCGAGTTTCTGAATGTTGAGGATCTGGCTGCGGCCTGCCTACACCTGCTGGATCTGGAAAACCCGCCCGACTGGGTCAATGTGGGCAGTGGCCAGGAATGCAGCATTGGCGAACTGGCCGAGACTGTGAAACGCGTCGTCGGTTATGAAGGTGAGTTGTGCTTTGACTCGACCAAACCCGATGGCACCCCACGCAAGCTGCTGGACTCCCACCTCATCCAGAGCCTGGGGTGGCTACCGCAGGTGTCGCTGGAGGAGGGTCTCCGTGCGGCCTATGCGGATTTCGTCGCGGGCTCAGTTTAGGCGTTCCCTATCAGACGGTGTTTCCACGAGGTCTGACAGTTGCTTGAGGTGGCTCGTTCTGCAAAGCAGATGGTGCAGCTCGCTTCCAGACATTGCTCCCTTGAGCAGCAAGGGAGTCCTTCGTTGAGGTGCTCTGCTTTACACGATCCACATCCACGTCAATCTTCTGTAGTTCGGTCTGTTTATTGTCGCGCAGATTTTCAAAAATCTGCTGACACTGCTGCTTGAGATCAGCGATTTGAGCATCAACCTTGGCCTGGCTGAGCTGATCACGCACCCACCCCGTCGGTTTTTCTAAAGCCTCAATTTGCTTCGTCAGTTCCTGACTGGCACCCAAGGCAGGCTGGAAGCTCGCTAGAGACTTCTTGAGTTCTGAATCCGAGAGCTTGATAGCGCCGTTGCGCAGGCTTCGACGCACATCATTTAGATCCACGGCGTTGCCATTTTGCAGCTCTTGGATCAACTGATTAGCGACGGCAATCTCCGTAGATCTCATCTTTTGTTGAGCCATGGCTCCGCCGTCCAATTCCTTCGCCAGACTGTCAAATCGGACTTCTTTACCTTCTTCGCGTATGTGAATTTCACCCGCAGCCTCAGGCTCTTCCGCCCAGCGCTGATTGGCTGCCTGGGCTTTGTTTCCTTGCTGTTCAGATAAGCTGCGGATGGATTGATCCAACGCGTCAAAGCGGGTCTGAATCAGACCCTTCGTCTGCTGGAGATCTTCGATCTCCGCTTTCAACTGAGCAATCTGCTCCTGACGCGCGGGATCATTGCGTTTTTCTAAAAGCCTCAGCTTTTCTTGTTTGAGTGAAAGTGAATTTTCCAGGGGATTGAGCACATACTCTTGAGTGAGCGCTTTCTCGATCAGACAGATGCTCGCTTTATCGAGCACTCCCACCTGCTTCGCACAGTCCTTGGCCAATTTGTCCATGACCAGCGCGTCCTCATTGGACTTACCGAAAAAACCTTGTCCTTGATAGACTTTATGAAGATCGTCACCTTCCACCTTAAGCGCATCAGATTGACGAATAAGGTCTGGAGCGATGTCCTCCACAATTTTTTCCATATCGGATTCGCTAACAGGCATAGTCAGAAGGAGAATAGAATATGAACGATGACACGGAGCAGCCTGGTAAGCCGCTGTCTGCATGAATTAGATCAGGCCGCTCCGGATGTGATAAAAATTTGCACCGAGCTTTCAGATTGCGTCACCTGGATAATCATCTCAACAAAAAAGCCAAGCGCCCGAAGACGCTTGGCTGATTGAAAACGAAGATAAGCCCAAACGCTGGCAGCTTAGTTTTTCTCGGCTTCTTTAGCCTCTTGCTTGGCTTCTTTTTCCGCATCTTTGGCGGCTTTCTCAGCCATCTTCTCCTTGTGCTTCTCGATGTCCTTCATGACTTTTTCATGATCGGTCACCTTGCCTTCCCAGGTGATGGCTTCACCCTGTTTGAGCATCTTAGTTTCCGTCTTGCCCTGCTCGATGTAGGAGCCGTCTTTCATCACCCGGGTGCCATCGTTGAGGGTGACCGTTTCCGTCAGTTCCGTGGTCTGACCGTCTTTCATGACCCACAGCTTGCCATCTTTCAGGGCAATGTGGTTCAGTTCTGCAGCCTTTTCAGCTTTCTTCTCGGCTTCTTTCTCAGCTGGGGTCTGATCGGCACCGTAGCTGGTGATTACACAGAGACTGAGACATGCGAAGGCGAGGGATTGAATGAGTTTTTTCATAGTAAGTTAGGCGGTTGGTTATTGCGACCGAAGATCAGATTCAAAGCCTGGCCGTTATCGCAATTCGTTGGTTATTCGGCCCCTCTGGAGAAGACGGCTGCATGCATTTCCCCCGATTTCATTTTCGCGAAATGCATGGCTTCCCTAACTCACTCCAAACCGCCTAACATCGAGCATGGCATCACCACTCGCCCCACAATAACGGACACAGTCGCTTGTTCACATCAAAAAGCCTGCCTTCTCTCTAAGGGAAGGCAGGCTTCGGAGTTCTCGTGGAAATCTCGTCGTTCAGGCTCTACTCCCGCTGGATCTTCAGCACGCGGTTGTTGTAGCTGTCGGTGATGTAGAGCACGCCCGTCTGCGGGTGGATGGTGACGCCGTGCGGGCGGGCCAGTTCGCATTTTTCAGGGGGGCCGCCGACTCCAGCGCTGCCTTTTTGACCCGTGCCAGCGATGCGCTCAATTTTACCCGTGGCAGGCACATAACGGCGGATGAGATGGCTCTCGGCATCGGCAATGATGACGCTGTCGTCCTTGTCCACGCAGAGGTGTTTAGGACCGTTCATGGTCGCCTCCAGGGCTGGACCGCCATCGCCTTCACCACCTTTTTTACCACTGGCATTCACCACGGTGCGGATCTTGCCTTCTTTATCCACCACACGGAGGGCATTGCCGTTGCGCTCAAGGATGTAAATGTTGCCTTGGTGATCGACCGCCACCGCACGGGGGTCCACCAGCGGTGCTTCGGTGGCCAGGGTGCCATCCCCGGGCACGCCCTTTTCGCCATTGCCTGCCACCACCACGGACTTCCCGGTGCTGAGGTCGAGGCGATGCACCTGCTTCAGATCCGCGATGTAGAGTTGCGTGCCGGTGAAATCCAGCGTGATACAGTAGGGACCATTGCCACGCTCACGGCCCTTGGGGGCTTTCCAGCCTTCCAGGGTTTTCACAATCCCCGCACGCACATCCACCTCGCGGATGCAGCCGTTCCAGGTATCGCCAATCAGCACGCGCCCATCCGGACGAATCGCGAGGTTATGCGGGCCATTGAACTGCGCCTTCAGAGCCGGCCCACCATCACCGCTGTATCCGGGTTTGAGCTGACCAGCCACATGACTGATCATGCCGCCGCCATCCACCTGCAGGAGGCGATTTCCCGAGACCATCTCCACGATCCACAGGTGACCACCGGAATCAAACTCGGTGCCAAAGGGCTCCTTCAAAACGGCATCCGTAGCCGCGATGTCCACGGCATCCTGGGTCCCTCCAGCGACCAGTTCAATGCGATCCGCCAGCGCCAGGGAGGGCAGGAGCAGGAGAGAAAAAAGGGAAGGTAGAGAAATCTTCATGAGGGAAGTCTGGGGTTATTTGAATAGGGGAGGAATGGGGTGGGGAGAGTGAGGTTGCTATAGTTAGATGTCCAGCCCCTCACTCTAGCTCTCTCCCCTGAGGGGCGAGGGAATGATCACTTGATCTGCCGGATTGAAGGCCAAAAGACCACTCCCTCGCCCTGCTTGCGGGAAGAGGGCTGGGGTGAGGGGTCGAGTGTGATTTCACAATTCAGACTCGGAGAAGCCAGCCGATGAAAGTAATCCCAACTAACCTGCTGGCCTCCATGAACCTGCTGGAAATCACAAATCATGATGCTGATGCGTAGGGGGCGCCCAGACCTCACTTCTTGCGCATCACGCGCACCTTGTGGGCCTCGCTATCGCCGATGTAAACGGCACCGTCTGCATCCACAAAGATACCGTGCAGGCGGGCCATCTCACATTTCAGGGGATCGCCATCCTTGCCATCGCCTTTCTGCCCGGTGCCTGCCATCAGCTCCAGGTTGCCGGTTTTGGCATCGATCATCCGCACGCTATGGCTCTCCGTATCGGCCAGCCAGGCATTGCCCTCGGCATCGATCGCCACGCCTTTGGGGCCGCTTAGGGTCGCTTCCTTGGCTGGGCCACCATGGCCGGTGAAACCTTTTTTGCCGGTGCCTGCCATCCAGTGGATCTTGCCCTCTTTGAGATCGAATTTGAAGACCTGATTGCCCTCGCGGGTGCACAGCCAGAGATTACCGGCCTGATCGAAGTCGATGGAGCGTGGCCCCTTCAGCGGCGTGCCTGCAATCGGCGCGCCATCCGGCGTCGCCCCAGGCTGGCCAGTGCCAGCAAAGGTGGAGATGATCCCCGTCTTCATCGCCACCTTACGGATGACGTTGTTACCGATGTCGCAGATGTAGAGATCCCCAGCGGAGTCGAACTGGATGCTGTGAGGCTGCTTAAACTGCGCCTTGGCTGCGGGGCCGCCATCACCGCTGTAGCCGGGCTGTCCATTGCCTGCAAAGGTGGAGATGAGGCCAGTCTTCATGTCCACCTTGCGCACCGCGTGGTTCTTCATGTCCACGATGTAAAGATCTCCAGACTGATCGAAGCGGATCTCATGGGGCAGATTGAAAGTGGCCTCCGTGGCCGGGCCGCCATCCCCGCTGTAGCCGGTGGCCCCAGTGCCTGCCACCGTGTGGATGATACCATCCGGCGTGATTTTACGCACTTTCTGTCCGGTGTATTCACAATACCACAACGCCCCATCGGGCCCACGCACGACTCCAAAGGGATTGTCCATCTTTGCTTGGGTGGCTGGGCCGCCATCACCGCTGAAGCCCTTTTCCCCCGTGCCTGCCACGGTGGAGATGGTCCATTCCGCCGCAGGAGAGAGAGCGGCGCAGAGCAATGAAAAACTAAGCACGAGATGTTTCATGAGACGTAGAGGGAAGACGAATAACGACATGAGGCAGCCAATACGGAAACCTAGACAACATTTTCCGCTATTTCTCTTATATGAGGATCAACGGCAATGGAGATTGGAGTTTCAAAACAAATCTTGTAACGTCCTTATCATATTTCCGGTATGGTGCTGGAGATCATGTTGTGCCACGCGTCAGGTGTTAGATTTTTAAGGCCTGCTTTTTTGCCCATGCCACCCCTGACCTCCTACACGCATCTCCTGACCTCTGCTCAGACCTTGCAACTCCAATCCCTCCTCAAAGCCCAAGGCTGGGAATTCGAATCCAAGCCTTACTGCCTCTATGCAGCCCGCCGTGGGAAGACCCAAGTATCCGTCTATGAAAAGGGCCCCAAGGTGCTGGTTCAGGGAAAAGAGACCGCTGACTTCGTGACTCACCTGCTCGAGCCTCAGGTGCTCGGCCAGGCAGAATTAGGCTATGAGGAGGTGCTGCACCCGGAAATGTATGAGCCTCACATCGGCGTGGATGAAAGCGGCAAAGGTGATTTTTTCGGCCCTCTCGTCATCGCTGGGGTATATGTCCATGCGAAATCGGCCCGATTACTGCGTGAGGCAGGGGCTGTGGATAGCAAACGCATCACCAGCGACCAGAAGATCCGTCAACTGGCCGACACCATCCGCTCCATCCCGGGCCTGAAGTGGGAAATCGTTCAGATCAATCCTGAGCGCTACAACACCCTCTACGAGAAATTTGGCAATCTGAATCGCCTCCTGGCTTGGGGGCATGCCAAAATCATTGAGCTGCTTCTGGAGAAAGTTCCTGACTGCCCGCGCGCCATCTCAGACCAATTTGCCAATCCAGCCGTGCTGAAAAAAGCCCTCCAGGAGAAAGGGCGCGGTATCGAACTCATCCAGCGCACCAAAGCAGAATCTGACCCTGCCGTAGCTGCCGCTTCCATCTTGGCTAGGGAGCGTTTTATCAATTGGCTGCGCGACACTGAGCAAGACTGCGGTATTCCTTTACCCAAAGGAGTCTCCGAGGCCGTTAAGGCCAGTGCGAGATGTCTAATCAGCAAGGGTGGGGAAGAAAAGCTGAGTGGGTTTGCTAAAATGCACTTCAAAACCGTAGCGGAGCTAGTTTCCTCCACTAACCCCCACCAACCACCCTCCGATTCTCTCCTATCAACTTAAGAAAATAGGTTGCAAAGACCTAATCCGTCGCCATTTAAACTCTTTTACCTCCCCTTTCCATCATGTCCACGGTCACAAAACGCGATATCGTCACAGAACTGAGCGACCTTACGGGTCTCAAGCACCAACAAGTCGCTGATGTTCTGGACAAAGTGATCGATTTGATCAGCCAAAAAATGGAGAATGGCCAAGAAGTGACCTTCAGAAAGTTCGGCACCTTCGAGGTGCGTGTGGCCAAATCCAAGATTGGTAGGAATCCGAATAAACCTAAGGATGAGGTTTTAATCCCAGACCGCTGCATCGTTCGCTTTAAGCCAGGTCGCGAACTCAAGGAACGCGTTCTCAAGCTTGATCCTAAAGTCATCCAGTCGAATGGGAATAGCTCTGCGGAAAAATGAAACCAATGTGAGGGTGGGCTGCGATAAATAGAGTGATCGGCTGAAGGATCACTTGAATGTTCGAAAGAACACTATTTACTCTCCCATCATGTCCACCCTCATCGGTTCTGAATTGCGCACAGCTCGCGAGTTGCGAAACCTCAGCTTGGCGGATGTCGCCCACGAAACGCGGATTCCAGTGCCGCGCATTCAATGGCTGGAGCAGGATAATTACGCCGCCTTTGGTAGCCTGACCTATGCGCGAGCTTTTCTGAAGATTTACAGTCGCTACCTGCAAGTGGATGCCGACGAAATCTTGGGGGAACTCCCCAACTCCCGCCTGAAAGGCGCCTGTGATTACCGTCACCTCATGGCCAATTTCGGCCCTTGGATCCCCTCTAAACCCTCAGCGGCCACCCCCAAAGCGCCGGTCAGCACAGGCCATCGCTCGCCCGTTTTCACCGGCTTGTTCCTCTTTGTGCTCATGCTCGCCAGCACCGGTTACTGGGGGCACCAACTCTCCGTCAGCCGCTCCACAGAAGGTCTCCGCTCAGACGCAACCCCCGTCGCGGAACAGATCCGCCCAACGAGTAAGACCACGGCCACGAAACGGAAGGGCAGCCCCACCACCGGCAGCCCGCTCACTCAAGTCAGCACTGGATTCGACGCTGGCATCGCACCGACTTTGCGGTAGGATGTCGCATGAACAACTCCACGTCCGTGCCCAGCCCCCGCTGGTGGCTAGCCCCCCTGGTCTTCACCATCGGGCTCATCATCGCCTTGGCCATCGTGTGGCAAGCCAGCGAGATTGCGCGTGAGGTGCTGGCCAAAGCGGTCATGATGATCGTGGGCGCACTTTCCACCCCCTTCATTCTGGAAACCACCGTGGCGCTCTTCGGCCTCTGCATCGTCATCGCCATCAATCAATGGCGCCTCAATAAAGAAGGGGACGGCTGGGTTTACCTAGCCCAAACCGAGCCGGATGCCGCCAGCGTAGCTGCCGGAGCTGAAACGCCCGCCAAGCGTCTGGACCCCGTGGTGATGACCACCCCCTTGGATCAGAGCACCGACCTCCATGCACGCCTGGCCATGATCGAAGGCTATCTCGACCTCGGCCTCACTCAGGAAGCCCAGGATCATCTCCAGCAGCTCAGCGCGGATGAGCGGCAGGACCCACGTGTCTCGGCCATCCAAAGCCGACTCGGCTAGCCAGCCACTGTAGGCTATGTTCGGTAAAAAGATCCACGCCCCCGTCTTATGAGCCCCAGCAAGTCGCTCACCATGCACAACGTGGGCATCGTCGTCAAAGACCTGGATGCCGCCGTTGAGTTCTTCACTGAACTCGGCCTCGAACTTGAGGGACGCGCTCCTATCGAAGGCCCCTGGGCAGATGGCGTCACCGGGCTGCACGAAATGCGTGTGGAAATAGCGATGATGCGCACACCCGACGGCCACAGTCGGCTGGAACTCTCCCGCTTCCTCGCTCCCGAAGTCATCGCTGATCATCGCACCGCTCCGGTGAATTCACTCGGCTATCTACGCGTCATGTTCAACGTCGTGGACCTGGATGACACGCTCGCACGGCTGCGCAAACACGGTGCAGAAGTCGTCGATCAAGTGGTGGACTATGAAAATATCTATCGCCTGTGCTACATTCGTGGCCCCGAGGGCCTCCTCATTGGCTTGGCACAAGACATCGGCTAACGAGGCCCCGAAGAGGCCCACGACCTACCCATGATCCGACTTTCGGAGATCAATCGAAGACCACGGTCTTGTTTTGATAGACCAGCACTTGATCCCGCACATGCCACCAGAGCGCCTTGGCCAGCACGGTCTTCTCTAGATCGCGCCCCAGACGCACGAGGTCCTGCACACTGTCCTCATGGCTCACGCACATCACATCCTGATGGATGATGGGCCCTTCATCCAGATCTGCGGTGACGTAGTGGCTGGTGGCCCCAATGATCTTCACCCCGCGCACATGGGCTTGATGGTAGGGTTTGGCCCCCACGAAAGCCGGCAGGAAGCTGTGGTGGATATTGAGGATCTGGTTGGGAAAAGCCTCGATCATGGCCGGGCTGATGATCTGCATGTAGCGGGCCAGCACCACGGTATCAATGCGCTCCTTCTTCAGCAGCTCGATCTGCGCAGCTTCTTGAGCGGCCTTGTTATCCTTGGTGATGGGGAAGTGATAAAAAGGGATGCCAAAACGCTCGGCCGCAGGTTTCAGCGTTTCGTGGTTGGCCACGATCAGCGGGATGTCGACGGGCAGTTCCCCGGCCTCATGCCGTGCTAGGAGGTCATACAGGCAGTGGTTTTCCTTCGTCACAAACAGCGCCACCCGCTTGCGCTGACTGGCAAAGTGCAGGCGCACTTGCATCTCATGCCGGCGGGCCATCGGTTGCAGACGGGCAAAGATCTCCTCCTTCTCCAGCGTGAATTTCTCCAGGTTCCATTCCAAGCGCATGAAGAAGGCGTTTTCAGCGGGGTCGATGTGCTGCTGCAGATCGATGATGTTCCCCTGGTGGGAGGAGATGAAGCCAGTGACATCGTGGACGAGGCCAGGGCGGTCTGGGCAGTGGATCAGGAGCGTAGCGGTGTCAGCAGCAGGCATACAGGGACGCAAAGTTTCATCCAAAGGCAGGCGAGACGCAAAGGCTTAGACGCGGGAGCCGGGTGAAAGCCGTAATTTCTTCTCCCGGCGGAACAAAATCCATCTTGCCTGCGTGGGCAGGAACGCGTCCCGTAGAGTCTTTCCTCCCTTTTTCTAACCATCCCCATGTCTTCCTCTGCTTCTCCCCTGCCCCGCACCCTCGTCATCATGGGCGTGTGCGGCTGTGGTAAAACTCTGATCGGTAATATGCTGGCGCAGCACTACGGTGCCCTTTGTGAAGACGCCGATGATTTCCACACCGAGGCGGCGAAGGAGAAGATGCGCTCTGGCACCCCGCTGACGGATGAAGACCGCTGGCCCTGGTTTGCAGCCCTCCGCGCCCGCATCGAAGAAATGCGTGGTCAAGCCCCCCTCTACATCCTGGCCTGCTCCGCTTTGAAGGAAATCTATCGTGACAAGCTGCGTGCCGGAGATCGCCCCGAGGAACTGGTGTTTGTGCATCTCAAGGGCTCTCGCGAGGTGATCTTCTCACGCATGTCCAAGCGTGAGGGTCACTACATGCCGGTCAGCCTGCTGGACAGTCAATTTGCCATCCTGGAAGAGACGCCCGACCTGCTCACCGTCTCCCTGGAGCAGACCCCCGAGGCCATCGTCAGGGAAGTGATCCAGAAACTGCCTTCAGCAGAGTGACAGGCCCAGACTTCAGATCCATTCTTGGTTAGGCGACTCACTCCCCTTTCTTTCTACATTCATGGCCACCACCACCTGGCACCGCAGCTTGGCCGCACGTCATGTCGCGGTCATGGTGGGCTATGTGGCAGTGGGTTCCCTGCTTCTGCTCACTTGGCTCAGCTACCAGCAGCAGCAGGAGGCCAGACACCTCTTCGCCACGCTGGCGCAGAATGATGTGGAGTTTGTCCAGCGGCTGAACCTCCCGCGCAGTGAACGGCTGGCTCGCGATCTCCAGCGCCTGCTGCGGCTGGACATCCACTTTCGCCAGCGCCGCAAGATGGAGCCTCTCCCGCCCATCCCTGTGGAGGAAGCAGCCGCTCTCATGGGCACATCCGCCAGCCGTCAGGTGCATCAGCTCCCCACCGGACGTGAAGCGCTGATCCTGAACCTGGATGCGGACTATGACATGATCTTCATCCGCGAGCCGCCCACGGTCATGCTCACACTCTGGCATCCCACCACCGGATTCGCCTTGATCGTCTTTTGGTTATTCTCCGCCGTGCTGGCCTGGGTCATTGGTAGGCAGGTGGTGGGCCCAGTGAGCGGCCTCACGCGCAGGTTGCAAGGTTTCTTCGCCGAGCCTCACCGCCTGCTGCCAGAGACGGAGCGTGATGACGAGATCGGCCGCCTCGCCAGCGCCCTCACCCAGGCCCGGGATGAACTGGGCGAAGAACGCCGACGCCGCGAGCAGTCGGAGCGGCTCGCGCTGTTGGGTCGGGTGGCCACGGGCTTAGCCCACGAGATCAAAAACCCGCTCGCCTCCATTCAGCTCCATGCCCAGCTCGTGGAATCCGCGGAGCTGGATCTCGAATCCCAGACCAGCCTGCGTCACCTCCTGGCTGAAGTGCGGGTGATCGAAGGGCTGGTCAACCAGTGGCTCTATCTGGCCCGTCCCGCCGCCCCACGGAGACAGGCTTTGGACTCCATCGCACTGCTGCAGGAGACCGCCGAGCTGCTGCGCCCGCAGGCCGAGCATGCCGGCGTCATCCTGACCCTGCCCGCCCACCAGCCAGCGCAGGCCAACCACATCTCGGGGGATCGCCAACGGCTCCAGCAGGTGTTTCGAAACGTCATGATCAATGCCATCCAGGCCATGCCCTCCGGCGGAGAACTGCGCATCGGTCTGGCGGTGGTGAACCAGACAATCGTCTTCAGCTTTCATGATGACGGCCCGGGGTTCACCTCGGCAGCACTGGATCGCGGCGAGGAGCTATTTTTCACCGAAAAAGAAGGTGGCATGGGGGTGGGGCTCAACGTCGCGCAGGAGATCATTTCTGCCCACGAGGGTCAAATGACGCTCAAAAACCATCCCGAAGAAGGCGCTCTCGTGGAGATCACATTGCCGATGAGCAAATCTTAACCGTTGCTCGCGCATGTCACGAGTCTTGATCATCGAAGACGAATATGCTTTGGCCGCCGCCCTCGCCACTGTCGTGCGCCGTCTGGGGGCTGAACCCGTCGTCGCCGCCTCAGGCCAAGGAGGGCTCGACAAAGCCCAGCGCCAGCAGTTTGACGCCGTGCTCCTGGACATCGGCTTGCCTGACATGAGCGGGCTGAAGGTTCTGTCCGCCCTGCGTGCCGGCCCCACGCCGCCGCCCATTCTCATCATCACCGCCCATGGCAGCCTGGAAAACGCCCTGGAGGCCCGCCGACTGGGAGCTCATGACTATTTCCTGAAACCGCTGAATCTCGCCGAGATCCAACCGCAGATCCGCGCCCTGCTGGACCTGCCGCGTCTCGATCTCCCCCCGTCCTTCGCCTCCCCAGATCCTTCGTTGATGATCGGGAACGCCCCCGAGATGCAGCGTGCCTTTGCCCAGATCGCCCAGGCCGCCGCCGCCCGCGTGCCGGTGCTCCTCACCGGCCAGCACGGCACGGGGAAGACCCTGGCTGCGGAGATCATCGCCGCGCAGAGCAGCGCCTCACCGCTGACCCGCTATCGCTACGACGAGTGGCCCGCTGAGCAAGCCGAAGCCACGCTGCAACAGTGCCTGGATGAGGCCCGCAACGGCGGTGTGCTCCTGCTGGAAGAAATCTCTCTCCTGCCGCTGCACCTTCAGGCGACCCTGGCGCGCACCATCACGGAGCCGGGTGCCCCCCGCGTGCTCGCCACCAGCGCCTCGGATCTTCGGGAAGCCATCACCCAGGGGAGATTCCGCGAAGACTTGTTTTATCAAATCAGTGTCCTCCAGGTCACTCTCCCCGCCCTCTCTCACCGCACGGAGGACATCCCTGCCTTGGCCGCCGAACTGCTGAAAAACGCCGCTCCCGGCAAGGATCTGCATCTCTCCGTGGAGGCCCTCGGTCTGCTCAAAGCCTGCCCATGGCCCGGGAACGTGCGTGAGTTGGCCGCCGCCATGCAGCATGCCGCCGCCGTCTGCACCTCCCCCCAAGTCCTGCCCCGGCACCTACCGCCGAGCCTCCAGGCCACAGGCCAAGATACCTCTCACCTGGACACCGCCTTGGTGCGCAGCATGACCGCCTGGCTCGATCAAAAGCTCACCTGCCCTGTTGAGAACACCCCGGACTACGACACCCTGCTGGCGCAAATCGAAAAACCCCTCCTCACCGAGCTCCTCGCCCGCTACGAAGACAAGCCCACCCGCCTCGCCGCTGCGCTCAACATGAACCGAGCCACCCTCCGCCGAAAACTGCGTGAGTTGCTCGGCCGGGAGTGACCTTCAAAAGCTTTAAAGAGTAAGGCCTCCAATCCTCTCCATCACTTCGTCGGCGAGGGATTGGTAAAGATTGCGGCCTTCCGCTTGATGAGCCTTGAGGTCCGTCACATACGGTTTTCCCACCACCAAACGAATTTGCGCCGGGCGGATGAACTTGGCCCCCCGTGGATAGGCTTCGTAGCTGCCGTAGATACGCACGGGCAACACGGGGGCACTACTCTTGGCAATGAAGAGACCGACACCCGCCTCGGCCTTCTGAAGATAACCATCCGGGCTGCGGGTGCCTTCAGGAAACATGAGCACCTTCTTCCCGCTCTTGAGCAGGCGGATGGTGGCTTTCAGGCTGGAGGCATCCGGCTTGTCCCGGTCAATCGGGATGGTCTGCCAGCTTCTCAGGATCCTTCCCGCCAAGGGATGATTGAAGAGAGTCTTCCGAGCGAAGAAATACAGCGGCTCATCGAACGCCTGACCAATGAAGGGAGGATCGAGAAAGCTCACGTGATTGGCCACAATCAAGGCCGCCCCCTCCATCTTCAGGTTTTCCTCTCCGATCACCCGAAAGTCATAAAAGCTCCGGGCGAAGGCTCGGAAGACTGTATGGCCGATTCGGTAAGACAGGGTCATGCGAGGAGGGGGTAATGAACCGTGATCAGTGTTCTGTTTTCTATTTTCAGTGAATCAGAAGAGGTTTTTAACAGGGTGGTGCGGAGGAGGAAACTGAATACTGACCTCTGAATGCCGATTACTTCAAATGCGCCATCACAGCATCCACAGCCCCTTCCAGCGTCAGATGGCTGTTATCAATGACAACCGCGCCCTCTGGAATGACCAGAGGTGAGGTCTTGCGGGTGGAGTCCAGGCGATCACGCTCAGCCACTTGATCCGCATGTCCCTGAGCACGACGGCGGGCCGCGCGAACTTCTTCACTGGCGTCGATGTAAAACTTCAGCGGACTTTCGGGGAAAACCACGCTGCCGATGTCACGCCCTTCCATGACCAGGGGTCCAATCGCCGCTAGAGCCCGCTGATCGGCCACGAGGCGCGCCCGCACCTCAGGCACACGAGCTACGAGAGAGACGCCGCGATTCACTGGATCACTGTTCAGGTCTTCGACAGTCAAGAGACGTCCATTGACGCAGACTTGAGTCTGTCCTTCGGACACCGGGGATTCCAGGGCGACGCCAGCCGCAGCTTTCTGCACCGCGTCTGCATCGGCGGGGTCCACCCCGGTTTCCAAGACAGCCCAGGTCATGGCCCGATACATGTTCCCCGTATTCACATAGGTGTAGCCCAACCGCTGCGCCAGGATGCGGGCGACGCTGCTTTTTCCGGAGGCGGCAGGACCGTCAATGGTGATGACTGAATGGGCGGGCATGTGGGCGGTGAAAAGATCGAGGTCTGAGGACAGGAGATTACTTCAGCTTACGTGGCACACGGGAGATCACCGGGATAGGGCCCTCGCCATTTTCATTTTTCTGGAACAGTGCCAGATCATGCTCAAAGCCTGGGTAACTGGTGCTGATGCACTCTGGACCTTCGATAACGGTTTCTCCCTCGGCAAAGAGCCCTGCAATCGCGAACGCCATGGCGATGCGGTGGTCGTGATAAGTGCTGATGGTCGCCCCGTGAAGTTTGGCTCCACCGACGATCTCCATGCCATCGTCAAATTCCGTCACCGTCACGCCCATGCGGCGGAGGTTTTCAGCCACCGCAGCGATGCGGTCCGTCTCCTTCACGCGCAGTTCGTGAGCATCCTGGATGCGGGTGGTGCCAGCCGCCAGGGCAGCCGCCACGGCCAAGATGGGCAGTTCATCGATGACGTTCGGGATCTCCGCCCCACCGATGACGGTGGCGTTGAGTTGGCCGCCTTGCACCGTCACATTGCCGCGAGGTTCGCCTGAGCTGGTTTCCTCCGAGGTATGGATATGCGCTCCCATGCGGAGCAGGACGCTGATGACGCCGGTGCGTGTGGGGTTCAGCCCCACATTTTTAAGCGTGATCTGCTGATCAGGGCTGGCAGCGGCAGCGACCATCCAGAAGGCTGCGCTGGAGATGTCTCCAGGCACAACGAGATCCGTTGCCCGCGGGCTCTGGCCACCATAGACGGAGATGGCATTGCCCTCACGCAGCCATTTGATGCCGAAGTGGGACATGATCCGCTCGGTATGATTGCGGGTCGCCACAGGCTCGATCACGGTCGTCTTCCCGGGAGCGAACAAACCTGCGAGGAGGATGGCAGACTTCACCTGAGCACTGGCCATGGGCAGGGTGTATTCGATCGCCGTCAGGTTACCGCCGGTGACTTTCAGCGGAGCACAAATCTTCTCGCCCTGGCCTTCCACCTTAGCCCCCATGAGGCGGAGGGGATCGGCCACACGTTTCATTGGGCGCTTGGACAAAGAGGCATCTCCAAACATCTCGGTGGTGAACTCCTGCCCCGCCAAGATGCCTGAAAGCAAGCGGATAGTAGTGCCGGAGTTCCCGCAATCGACCGGACCCGCAGGTGCCTTGAGTTTGGGACCGTTGCCCGTGATCGCAAGCTTGGTTAGGCCAATACCTGCTGTCTCTTCCAGAGGCTCGACGGTGGCCCCCATGGCCTCCATGGCTTTCACGGAGCAGAGGCAGTCTTCACTGGGGAGGAAGCCCTCGATGACAGTGGTGCCAGAGGCCATGCCGGCAAACATCGCGGCGCGGTGGCTGATGCTTTTATCTCCGGGGACGGAGATTTCTGCGGGGAAGGACTTGAGCTTGCGGACTTTCAGAGTGGCCATATCAGGAGACGGCCGCCGGGACAGTCTGGCGGAGGCGCTGTGCCTCGGCTAGAAAACGGCGGAGCTCTTCTTCGTCCGGCTTGCCAAGGATTTCAAGAAGCTCTGTCAGAGTCGCCGAAGCCGCCTGAAGCTGGGTCAGCAAAGCTGCCCGGTTTTCCAGCGCGATTCCCGTCCACAGACCCGGATCTCCCCCTGCCACGCGCGTGGTATCACGGAAGCCATTGGCCACGCACGCCACCGCCCCAGGATCGGTGCGTAACGCGGCCAGGGTCGTGACGACCGCCATCATGTGCGGCAGGTGAGAAATGCGCGCCACCTTATCGTCATGCTCCTCGGGGGTCATCTCCAGCACCCGACAGCCGACCGCCTGCCAAAAAGCCCGCAGGGTCTCCAGCGGGGCTGGTTCACCAGTCGTCGTGGGAGTGATCAAACAGACGGCGTTTTGAAACAAATCTGCACGAGCAGCCTCCACGCCGGTCTTCTCAGAGCCTGCCATGGGGTGACTGCCGATGAAACGCGAGCCAAACACCGGCTCGAGAGCCCGCACCACGCTGCCCTTCACACTGCCGACATCGGTCACCAGCCCATCAGGCGCCAGCTCCGCATGGGCGATCTGGGCCGCCAACGCAGGCATGGTCTCCACCGGAGTGCACAGAATGATCAATGAGGCCCCCTGAGCGGCCGCTGTGGCATCGGTAAAAAACGCGGCCTGAATACCGCGCTGACGAATGCCTGCCTCAGCCGCTTCACGCCGAGCCCACAGGCGCAGACGCACCTGAGGGAATCGATCCTGGATCGCCAGGGCTAAAGAACCGCCCAGCAAACCCGGACCATAAATGGCGATGGTGGATGTCTCTGCGATCACGCGCCAGGAGAGGGCTCAATAAGGAACCCGGAAAATGACACCCGTCTCGGGGTCCTTGGCTTTCTGTCCCGGGCGCAGACCTTCGACACTGATCATCTTGCTGGGGTCCTTCGGGCTGTAAACGAACCCTGGCTTGCCAGGGACGGCACGTGCGAAGGGGACTTCCGATGGAGCCGCTGGCGCAGTCGGTGTCGTGGGTATCGTCACCACCGGCGGGGTGGTGCCCGGAGGCGTCACTGTGGAAGGACTACCGGCTGGAGGAGTGGGCACACCTCCTGGAACCGGGGGAGTCACCGTCAGACCGGGGTCCACGGGAGGCATGGTGCCTCCTGTAGAGGGGTCGAGATTCGGGGGAGGCACTTGGGGGCCTACCATGCCCTCAGGTCCTTCAGGCACAGGCTCCACATACCGATTCGGATCACCATAGCGCGGGGGCTCATCCAAGGAACGTCCTCGGCCAGCGAAAGGACGAGGAGCCGGGCCGTAACAACTGGCAAGAATTGCCGCCGCAGCGGTAAGGAGGAGGAGATGCGTGGGGCGCTGCATCGGTTTGAGGAGGGGAGTGGGGTTTGCTTAACTGTTCACGCGCATCGGCATGAGCACGTAAAGGAAGCTGCTGCCGGTGCGGAGGACGCCGGGGCTGATCTCGTCGATGAGGTGAAGAGTCACTTCGTCGGCGCTCAGGTTCCGCAGCGGAGCCATGGCGAATTCGGGATTGAAGGCGATTGTGATCGCAGGTCCCTTGTAATTGATGGCTAAAATTTCGCGAGCCTCCCCGATGTCCGGGCTTTGAGCGACGATTTCCACCTGCCCGGCTGAGAACTGGAATTTGACAGAATTGGACTTCTCACTGGCCAGCAAGGACACACGGCTGATGGCTTTGAGGAAAACTTCACGTTCCAGAGCGATGCGTTCCTTGGCTTCCCCAGGGATCACCTGACGGTAGTTCGGGTAGTTGCCATCGATCAGCTTGCTGATGAGCAGGCCGTCCCCGAAGTCAAAACCGACTTGGCTATTCGTGACCCGGATGATTACATCTCCGGTATCACTCAACAGGCGGGAAAGCTCATTCACGGCCTTGGTCGGCACGATGATATCGACTTCCTGGCTCTGCGGGAACTCGATCTCCTGCTCCACCATGGCCAAGCGGCGACCATCCGTGGCCACCATCGTCAGGGTGTTGTTTTTAAAGGAGAACAGAATGCCATTCAGCACATAACGGGTTTCATCCGTGGAGATGGCATAGGAAGTCTTTTTCAGGCAGTCACGCAGCAACTGCTGATCCATGCGAAACTCCCGGGCACCTTCGAAACGAGGCAGGGCTGGGAATTCTTCACTGGTCAGACCGAGAACCTTGAAGAAGGAAGGACCGCTGCGGATGGAGGCAACGTTCTTTTCATCCACACTGATGTCGATGTCTTCGGAGGGAAGCTCACGCACGATCGTCGCCAGACGACGAGCAGGCAGCGTGGTCGCGCCTTCCTCCTCCACCTCCGCAGGCACGCTACAGGTCACCCCCACATCCAGATCGGTGGTGGTTAATTCCAAAACGCCTTCACGGGCACGCAGCAAAACGTTGGAGAGGATAGCCAGAGTGGTGCGTGCACTGACGACGTGCTGCACCTGCTGAATGGCCTGCTGGAAAGAATCCTTGCTGATGGAGAACTTCATAAAAAGGGGGGCGGCGTGCCTACTGATAGAGTCGAACGGCTTTTTTTATCAGAGGCACGGGCTCTGGCAAGGAGTTTCGTGGAAAAGGAAATGAGGGGAAGCTAGGCCGCCAACCTGGATTTTACCCCCAGCCCACCGCCTTCCGCGCTAGCGCAACGTGCGCGGCACGAAGGCCCACTGCATCCCGGCCGCCTCCGCCGCCACGATGCCCGCCTGCCCGTCCTCCAGCACCAGGCAGTCCTTCGGCTCCACCCCCATCTTCTCCGCCGCCAGAAGGAACATGTCTGGGGCCGGTTTCCCCTGCTTCACATACGCCGGGGTCACAATGGTGGGGAACAGATGCAGCAAGCCATTGGCCGCCAAGCAGCCACGCACGATGATCTCCTCACTCCCCGAGGCCACAGCCATGGGGAAGCGCCCCTCCAGGCTGCGGGCAAAATCTGCCACCGGCTGAATGGCCTGCACCTGGGGGATGATCTTCAGAAACATCTCCGCCTTCAAATGCGCCACGGAGTCTGGATCGACCTGACTGCCGTATTGGGCATTCAGCTCCGTCACCACATCCTGCTCACGCACGCCAGCCCGGGCATAAAAGAAATCTTCGGTGAACTCAAACGGGGCCTCGTGGTGCCGCAGGGAGGCCAGCCAAGCTTCATAGTGCAGGGGCATTGAGTCCACCAAGGTGCCGTCACAATCGAAAATGAAGGCGCGGAAAGGGTAATCGGGGATTTGGAGCATTGAACCTCTTACGATGGCTCAGGTCGCCCTGGAGGCAAATGACGAATCTGCCGCCCCCCTGCCCTGCGGTTCTTCTTTCAGCTTGGCTGCAAGATATGACTCGCCAAGGTTGTTCCCTGCCTCACTCCATGAAGTCTTGCCTCGTCTCCATTCTGACCCTCGCCGCGCTCTCCGCAGCCGCGGCCCCGACCTTTAAAAAAATCACCCTGACCGAAGAATTCGTCGCGGAAGGCGCTCACTTTGCCGATTTCGATCACGATGGCCAAAATGACATCTGCGCCGGACGCTTCATCTGGAAAGGGCCGGAGTTCAAAGAGCGCATCGAGTTCGCTCCAAAATTTGAAAAAGAGCCTTATGACCCTGCCAAGGGCTACAGTGATTTCTTCCTGAGCTATACCTACGACTTCAATGGCGATGGCTGGAGCGACATCCTGGCCTTCTCCTGGCCGGGCAAGGAGACCTGGGTGTTTGAAAACCCTCAGAACAAAAAAACGGAGTGGACCCGCCACACCATCTTTGACATCACCGACAACGAATCCCCCACTCTGGGTGACATCAACGGCGATGGCAAACCCGAGCTTATCTGCCACACCAGCCTCGGTGTGCAGCCCTCCAAAGGCGGTCGTTTAGGTTACGCCGAGATCGACTGGAGCAATCCCTTTGGCAAAGCCCGCTTCCGCCCCATCACCCCCGTCACGGAAGAGAACGACAAGAAATACTTCCGCTACACCCACGGCTACGGTTTTGGCGATGTGAATGGCGATGGCCGCGCCGACCTTCTCACCAAAGAGGGGTGGTTTGAACAACCTGCCGACACGAAGGAGGACAAGGACTGGACCTTCCATGCCGCCCCCTTCACCCCAGAAGGTGAGCGCGGCGGCTCCTTCATCCTCGTCTATGATGTGAACGGCGATGGCCGCAATGATGTGATCAGCAGCCACAATGCCCATGGCTACGGCCTGAGCTGGTATGAGCAGACGGAAGACGGCAGCTTCATCGATCACAAGCTGATGGGCAACACCGTGGAAAACAGCCCTGTGGGGGTCAAATTCAGCCAGCTTCACGCCATGCAGATGGCCGACATGGATGGTGATGGCGTGCTCGACCTCGTCACGGGTAAGCGCCGCTGGGCTCACGGCCCCCTGAAAGACGACGAACCGAATGCCGCCCCGGTGCTCTACTGGTTCCAGATCAAACGCGATGGCAAAGGCGGCGCGGAGTTCATCCCTCACCAGATCGACGACAACAGCGGCGTCGGCACCGAAGTCACTCCAGGCGACGTCAATCAAGACGGCAAGCTGGATGTGGTGGTCGGCAACAAGAAGGGCGTGTTTGTGTTTTTGCAGGAGTAATCACCTGAATCTTTCTCACGGATCGCAAGGTGTATCGTTTCTTCGGAGCGATACACCTTGTTAGTTTTTGGGGGATTCGATTGCGGGGATCAATGGCCTCCTTTGCTTTATTGATGGCAAAGGAGCCGCTTTCAGAGAATTCTCCGTGGCCTGTGGATCAGGAATAAGTTTTTCGAACTCGAGTCCTACAGGCACAGCTTCATGCAATTGCGTCAAAGCTTTGTGAGCCGACTCTCGAACGATGTAATGATACCGTTTGAAAGGTTTGAATGTTCCATCCCCTACCGGCAGATGAGTTCGAGTGACTGTATATCCTCGGTGATTCAATAAGCGCTTGAGCAAAGGGATCACTTCAGACTGAGTCTGATTTCTCGATAGCGAGGGTAATCGAGAAGAATCTAACGGCAACTCAGCTAGAATAGCTAGCGCGCGTTCATACGCATGATCTGAAGCATCGAGCTCAAAATCATGATTCGTCTTTTCAGGGTCCTTCATCTCTCGATCCCAATACAGAGATAGCTGCTCTCGCAAAAAATCCTCAAGCCGGATTGCTTGACCTCCAGCATCTGAAACTAGAGGAGCTGCTTGGATAGGGCTTTGACGGACACATTCTCTCAAATACTGAAGTTCTACCGGATCAAAGAAGTATCCCAGTTCGCCCCCAGTTGAACGCATTGTTTTTTTCGCATCGATAAGGGCACTTAAGATAACCATCCGACTCTGCTGTGGAAGCTGACCGCTCAATTCAATTAACCTTGCCCCTTTGGCTCGTCGAGAAAGCGTTTTTGCAGCGAGTTTGACCACGTCTTGATCGGCACTTTTCAACAACGGCTCAAAGGCCGAAGAGGCCATGCATTGATCGGTGAGGCGTCCTTGGTTCAACAAATTCAAAACCTGAGATCGAGTCCTATTAGGTCCACGATCAAGACAGTCTAAAGCCAACGATAGCAACGGCTTCCAGTCATCCAGAGGCATATAAGCGGAAGAGTGCGCCAACCCACTGGCAATCCCCCAAAGAACAGCACGATCCGCCGATGGCGAGCCATACGTCTCGAGGTTACTTGAGTCGGCAGACAACAAGCTCGTGATGTATTGCAGGAGTTGACCGGGAGTCGCGTCGAGAGACCATGAAACACTTTTGAACGACTGCAGTGCAGCTAACGCAGCCGATTCATTCTCGGTAAGGGATGCTTTGGAAGACAACTCGGCACTCCACTTGTCAGTGAGGGTCTTTCCTGACGGCAATCCCCCCATCTTCTGCAACAACCGTAGGCCGCAGATGCGATTTTCCCAAGTCACCTCCTTGTGATCGCCAAACCTACCGAGTTGGAGAAGATCGGCTAAGGCTGTTGGGATCTCTTTCAAGGCCATGCTATCGATCAGAGCATTGGCTTCTTCTTCAGGTTCATAGAAGCCATCGCCTATGTTGGATAAAATCACTTCAGATGGGGTTCGTAACGCATACCGAACCGGTGCTTTTTTCCCGCTTTGAGGACGAAAGCCTTTGAAAACGAAATGGTGCCCACTGGACAATAACCGAGAGCCATAACTGTTCCCGCACCAGGAATACACGTGAGCTTGGCATCGCAGCCATTGTTCAGCATTGACTTGCCGCTCAAGTTTCACGGAGAGGTCTCCATCTTGACTCCAGAAGCTCGTGTCTTTGTTCGTGAGGTTGATCAAATAAAGCGGCACGCCGCTCGCATCGGCTTTCTCATAATCGGCAATCAAAGTGATTTTTCCAGGGGTCCCTTGAATGTGTGGGGGTAATTCCACATTGGGCTGACTCCATCGCACGCTTGAGTGAAAATAACCCGAACCCGATTGCCCCTGGAGCATTTCCCCAGACGCCATTAGGTATAAGAAAATCAGGCAAAACCTCATGCCTTATTAAAAACAAAAACCTGAAATCCGTTCAAATCTAAACTCACCTGCCCCTCGCTAGCCACACGCCGAGGACCGCCACGCCCATGCCTGCCAGGGACAGGCCAGTTAGGGTTTCACCGAAGATCGCCCAGGCCATGAAAGCGGTGACAGCGGGCACGGTGTAAAAGAGGCTAGCCACATTCACCGCGGTGCCGCTGCGGATGAGGTAATTTAGCAGGGTGATGGCCCCGATGGACAACACAAAGGCCACCCACAGCAGAGCGAAGACGAATTGACCGCTCCAGTGAACCTCCCGCGTCTCAAAAGCTAGGGAGAGTGGTGCGGTGATGAACAAACTGGCGAGATACTGCACCGCTGTGCTGGTGCGTAGATCGAAGGTCGGGCAATGCCGTTTTTGCCAAAGGGTGCCGAGGGTGATCCCGATGAGCGCCAGTATGGCAGGGAGAGTCATGGGCAGCGTGACCCCGCTACCCATTTTATGAGAGACCACCATGGCGGTGCCAACGAACCCTAAAGCCAAGCCTAACCATTGACGTGGCAACACTTTCTCCCCTAACACCATCCCGGCCAAGGCCGCCGTAAACAAGGGCTGCATGGAGACGATGAGACTGACAATTCCTGCCGGTAAACCCAGACGCAGAGCATAGACACAGCCGCTCAGGTAGAGGGCATGAATCAGCAGCCCCGCAAAAGCTACGTGCGCCACCTGCTTCCATCCCTGCGGCCAGGGGGCACGGGTGAGGAATGACACCGGGACCATCACGGTGAGCACGATGATGTAACGCAGCGTGAGAAAGGTAAAAGGCTCCGCATAAGGAACCCCCAGCTTCGAACCAATGAAGCCGCTGCTCCAGAGGAGCACGAACAGGAACGGAATGGCCGAGGCCCAGACGGCACGGCTGGACGAAGTCTTCATTCAGCAGGGGCTGTCAGGCCGACCAGAGTTTGCAGCTCAGACTCTTCAAGGGCGCGATTAAAAACCGCCAACCCGCCGATCTGACCGCCAAAGAAATTTCCCCACACACCGCCACGATGCACAGCCCCCACCGTAAAGTCGGCTCCTTCAACCCCACCATCGTGCAATCCCTCGGAATACGGAAAGGGATTGTAATGCTCCAAGCTGTCCAGTTTCCCATCCACAAACACTCGAGAAGCCTGGCCATCATAACTCATGGCGAGGCAGTGCCACTGCTGGAGAGGGATCTCGGTGGCTCCGCTGGAGTAAGTGATGCAAAACTCCTCTCCAGGGGTTGGACCACCAACGCCTGAGACGTGTCCATGAATGCGATTGGCCAAGGGATAGCGCTTCATCTCATCCGCACGAGTGCCGCGTGGGGCATTCAAAAAGAGGCAATATTGCCGATGCTTGTGGGTTTCATCCCACACCCCTGCAATCGCTTGCCAGGGCTCTTTAGCCTGTCGTTTAACCCATGCCACCACGGTGACTTGGGCCTCTTTGCCATGGATATTCAGCGCACCGATCTCTGCCCGAGGAAGCATCAACCACTGGCCACGCTTGATGTCCACCGACCAGGGGCCAAAAACCCCATCCTGAACTCGATTTATGGGCCCTTTCTTTTCCTGCAAAGCCAGCTTCTCACCCCCTTGAGACCAACGCTTCTCGCCTGCCGCTTCTTGGAAATCCCAAAAAGCCACAAGGTTGGGCATCTTCAGAATCGCAGTGCTATCTGCCGACTCAGGGTTCCCTAAATCCTCCTTTGCCGTCTCCACCGCACGATGAGCTGTTTTTTGGAGAAACCGAGCGTATTCCGGCTCCATCTTCGCGGGGATGTAGCTGTTACCGACCGAGCTTTCACCGAAGAGCACTTCATACCAGACACACGCTCCCAGGTATTCCCCAGCCGTGTTGGCGTGGTGCCCATCCATCCCCAGCTTCTTCACCTTGGTCTTGGCATCGGTCTTCCAAGTCCACCCGACATGCAGAGAATGCTTTTGGCTAGGCAACTCGGGAGCTTTGGCTTTTTTCAAATCGAAAGCCGTGTCGGTTTGATACCCCCACTCGGCATCCGTATCCGCCAGATGAAAGGCATCTCCCACTGGGATGCGCTGGGCTTTGAGTTCCTCGGTAATAGCCTGATAGGCCGCCGTGAGCATTTGATACATCTCCTCCTGCGTCTTCGGCTCTCCGGGCTTGTCGGAAGGCTTGGTAAAGCGAGGATCGTCCTTCCGGTAGGCCCAGGTCTGATGAACCAGGAGCTGTGCTGTCGGTGCGTGCTCATGGATCAAGGCGGCCAAACGTCCCGCATACGGTTGATAAGTGCTCAGGTCATGGCTCTTGATGCTGGCCTGCTGGAGGGTGACATAGTCCCAGGGCTGCGCTTTCAGCTCCTGCACCAGGCTGCGACCGTTAGTATAAAGTCCTGCTTTATCCTTGGGGTCTTCAGCATTCTTGAGAGCTTTGTCAGAATGCAATTCCAGGGACGCTCCGCCCACGACGATGGAGGTGTGAATCAGCTTATGACCGCCCGCCTTGGCCAAATCGCCCAGGTGATTGGTGGCATTGCGAGAGAAACTGTTGCCGATCGTGAGCAGGCGAACCGTTTGAGCTTCACCCGCAAAGCTGATCGAGCAAAGCAGCAGAGCGACTGCCAGGGACGTTAAAAAGGCTTTCATGGTTGGGACCTTCAGTGTGGCTGAAGAATCCGCATTGTCGAATACGGACCTCCGTCCGCTACAGTCCACTGTCACGCTTCGAATGCCGAACGAGGGACCAAGCCGTGCGCCGCTGGGTATCTAGAGACCACCGACAGTCGAAGGACGGCAGCATAATGATGGCCTGTGAGAAGGCTTGGGAATCTGCTGAGGAAGAGAAGAACTCACGCGCCTGGCTATTGGGCTGGCCGGGCGTGGGTTCTTGCGACCAGGACCAGGAGTGCGTGTCCGCATCGAAGATAAGGCTGGCATCCGCTGGGAAAGACTTCCAATCCTTACCGGTATCTTGAATGAGACGCCCACGCGGATCGGACCAGCGCAGACGTGCGCTCTGCGCCTCAAGCTGAAAGGAGAAGGCGAGATCATCCCCCATAGGGCCATCCGCCTCTTCACAATGGATGATCTGATAGCCTCCTGGAGGCACCACGAGGGCCGCCTTCGCTGAGCCCTCCTGGCGTCCTAGCCGTCCATCCATGGCATAGCGGCCGGAGATCTGACGCAGATTCCAGCCTGTAAGATCCACAGGCGTCGGACCAGGATTATAAACTTCGATCCAATCCGGAGAGCGCCCACTGGGCTCCCGAAGCGTGCGCTGATTCTTTGCCTGAATCTCGGAGATCATCAGGGGAGGCTCTGGAGACGCCGGCATCCATGCAGCGAAGGTAAACGGCGAGCCATCCTCCCATCGGAAGCCTTTTTGATCGGCCAATTCACGACCGCCCAACCAAATGTGTGACGTAATGTTTTGCTCCTTCAGCAACGCTCGCAGTTGATTCAGCTCCTCTTCACTGCGGATACTGGCCAGTTGAATACCATCCGTGGCATCGATGCGCCGCCGCGCCTCTTCCCAAGTCAAACGAAGGCGCACCAGCGAAAAGGTTTCATTGAGCTTCAGCACGCTGGGCCCATGCTCAGAGTCCACATAGGTCGGGACAGGCACAGGGGCCGCTTGCTTCCGTAAGACCTCCCGGTCTAGAGCATCCAAAAGATAAATGAAACCAGCGCCGACAATGACCGAGGTCATCATTGAGACGATGGGCCGCTTGGCAATGGCACGCTGCATCACCGAGCGCTCCATTTTCTCCACCTGCTGCAGGATGGCAGAGCGAATATCCTTCGCTTGCTGATATCGATCCGCTGGCCGCTCCCGCAGGCAGCGGTTGATGATCTTATCGAGGCCCGGAGGTGTCTGGACTTTTTTGGACGGCGGCTCAAAAACCCCCACGGGGAGATGCCCAGTCAGCATCTCATACAGCGTCACCCCCAGGCTGAAAATATCTGCCCGGTGATCCATATCCTTCTCTCCACGACGCTGCTCAGGGGAGGCATAGCCCGGTGTGCCCATCAGCATGGCACTGCGATTTTGCTTCGTCGTCTGGTGGCTGGTCTCGGCCAGCTTGGCCAAGCCAAAATCCGCCACCCGCACACGGCCCCAGACATCCAGCAAAATGTTCGTCGGCTTGATGTCCCGATGAATCACGCCATGATCATGCGCGAACTGGAGCGCCTCACAGACCTGCGCGGTCACCTCCAGAGATCGGGAGAGTGTCAGCCGCTCCTTTTTCATGATGTCCAGCAGGCTCGTGCCCTCCACATACTCCATCACGATGAAGAGATGGCCGGACTGATTTCGCCCGAAGTCATAGACCGCCACGATGTGAGGATGCTGAAGACGGGCCAGCAAGCGAGCCTCTTGGTGGAAACGATCCACGAAGGCCTCATCCAATCCCATTTCTGGCGGCAGGATCTTGATCGCCACCCGACGCTGCAAAGAGTTTTGGACGGCGGAATACACCGCGCCCATGCCACCGCGATCAATGAACTTGAAGTCATGATAGCCCGGGAACAACTGCTCCAGGTCCTCTGCCATGGGCGGCTCCCAATCTGAAGCCTGCCCCCCCATCACTCCATCCATCAAGCCCAGAGGACTGAGACCTTGAAGAGGGTTGGCGGGCTTTTTCGGCGGCAGCGGCGGTTGATCCATGAGAACGGGAGGAGGTCGAAAATCTAGAGGGATACGTCGGCTCCCCAAGTCCGTGTTTTGTCAAAAAACCTTGGTCAAGGAGAGCTGGAACCGAGGTTCCAAAAACTTGCGTCCCGAAGTAGCCCCTCTAGCAACTCGCTGTGACACGCTTTTTTTCAGATGTCTCAGTCCAGAGGTTGCCAAACGTCTATTTTTGGGAAAATCTCCCCGTATGGCGTGCCTAAGTCCATCTAGCTATCCATGGTTTGTGTGGGAGCAAAATGACCTTTTTCAGATTTTACCGACCGCGTGCAGTTTTGCCTGTAATTACTCGCATGATTCAGGTGATAGATGTGCAACCCCTGATACCCCCCGGCCTCCGCTTCTATGAATCCCCAAACCCATCATGGTGCATTCCCAATGACCCGATGGAGCGTGGTGCTTACGCTCCGCGATGAAGGCGACGCCCCCCGTGGACGACTGGCCTTGGATGAGCTCTGTCGGATCTATTGGCGGCCGGTTTATTCCTATGCCCGCTATCAGGGCCTCTCGCCAAGTGATGCCGAGGACCTGACTCAGAGCTTTTTCAGTTATGCCCTGGAGAAAGATCTGTTTTCAGCCGCCGACTCCACCCTGGGCAAAATGCGCAATTACCTGCTGACCGCCTTCGGTCGCCACATCAAGCACTGGCAGCGCCAAAACAATGCCCAGAAACGTGGTGGAGGGCGGGACATCATCTCCATCGAAGCCTCCCAGGCTGAGAATGAGATCACCATCGACCCCGCAGACCATCGCACGCCGGAGAGCATCTATCAGCGCCTCTGTGCCCTGCGCATCATTGAGGCCGCCGTCGATCAATTGGCCATCGAGCAGACTGAGGCCGGAAAAGGTGAACAATTCAATCTGCTGCGCAGTCGGCTAGACCCCTCCCAGGCGGGCTCCGGCAACGATGCTGAACTAGCGGCGCAGCTGGGCCTCAGCCATGATGCCGTGCGCCAGTCCATCTCCCGGCTGAGGAAGCGCTTCCGGGAGATCATGCGTGACCTTGTGGCGGCCACTCTGTCAGATCCCAGTGAAGAATCGGTGCAGGAGGAGCTCTCCGCGCTGAGAAATGCCCTGGTGAGCTAGGGAATCGGGGCAGCACCCGTGCGTGGCCGGATTTTTCCGAAAAAAAGTGTGTCACAGCCGGGAAACAACGGCATAACCCCATCCAGCAGAAGGCCATTGTGCCCGCAAGCTAACTCACACAACACCTACAAAACACCAAAATCACTACTATGAGCCCAGTCTCAATCACAATGGCAGGAGTTAACATTCTGCGCTTCACCATGCCTCTTGCCCAGGCAGGCACCGAAGAACAGCTCGCAGGCAATATGAGCGGTGTGGTCAGCATTCTGAACATGGTCGGCCTTGTGCTTGCCTTCGGGGGTCTGCTTTTCTCCGCCGTGATGTTCATGATGGGTCAAACCGAGCGCGTGCTTTACGGCCTGGTCGGCGCTGGTATCGGGGGTCTGTCCTTCATCATCGTCAAAGTGATGTTCAACTCTTCCGGCGGCACGGAGAACATCGAGAACATCAACATGGGCGGCGATAACTAAGCCTCCATCGCGGTTTCTTACACTTTTCCGGGCGTGGTGGTCAAACCCCACCCGCCCGGAACAACGTCTCATCCCACGCCACCGCCATGGAGCAACAAGGTATCCGCCTGCATGAAACCAACGAAGGCCGCGAAACCCAGCAGGGCATCGCCGGATTCGAGGGTCTCAATGCCCTCTTCTTCATGTTCGCGCTCGGCTTGGCGATGTTGATCTTCCGCAAATACGCCAGCGGCACCAATCCCAACATGCTTTTGGCGATCGGGCTGGCATCCATCCCGCTCATCATCGTTTCAGCTTATTGCTTTGGGCTGAAGCAAGGCAAGCCCCCCTCTTACGATGTGGAGCTGGGCGAGTGGCTCATCATTAAAGCAAGCAAAAACCCTTATTTCTCACCTCGTCAGGTGGAGCCGATGTCTCTGCCCTGGCTGACGGAATCGAGCAAAGAAAAGTCCGATATCTAATTTTCCGATGGCGAAGTTCGTGAATTCTTACCTGGATGAGGACCTCATCATCTACCGGGGTCTCTCCCGGGGCGGCGCCATCGGCAAGGGCTACAATGTGGAGATGCCCGACACGGAAAACACCGACGCGAGTTGGCTCATGTCCCTGGAGGACAACCTGCGCGTCCTGCTCCGTCTGATCCGCCCAGAGCTACGTCTGCAAGTGGCCTGGAGTGTGGACAGTGACTACCGTAAGGAACTGGAACGTTATCGGCAGAAGACGGAGGAACTTCCGCAAGACCGCTGGTCCACCCGCCAACGGGAAGAACGCTACCGTCGCTACGACAGCAAGATCAAAGACCATCTTCTGCGCCGGGAACACCTGCAATTTTACTACACCTCACGCGTCCAAGGCCGCACCATGGGTGGCGGGCGCCAATATTATGAAGAACTGCTGCAAGCGGCCAAGCGTGAGCAGGCAGAGCTGGAGGAGGCCCTGCGCCAGCAGCTCGGCAGCCTCGGTGGCCGGGTGTCTCCCATGGATAACATGGAGCACTTCGAGGCCTTCTACCGTTACTTCAATCCCAGTGCCTTTGAGAATGAGGCCCTGAAGCTCGAAGACATCTACGACCCCTCCAAGACGGTTTGTGAGATGTGCTTCAACAGTGATGCCGCGCCGTATCGGATGGGCTCCTCCACCTTCAAGATGGATGGCTTTTATCAAGGCATCGCCGTGATGAAGACGCTGCCCAAGTTCACCTACATCGGCATGATGCGACAGCTCACGCAGATGGACATCCTGGACTATCAGATCGTGGCCAACATCGAGGCCGGGGATGTGGAAAAAGACCGTGTGTCCACGGAAAAGAAAGTGGCGCGCCTGGAGCGCGGTAAGCTCACGCCGTCCCTCGAAGCCACCCTGATGAAGCTGCGGACCCGAATCCGCCGCCTGACCACCAACGAGGTCGTGCCCTACCGCATGCACCTCATCGTGCGCGTGTGGGACCGCAACCCGGACGTCTGCGCCAGCAAGCTCTCCGCGCTGAAAAACTCCATCCTCAAACTCGGCGGTGCCCAGTCCTATGAGCCCACCCTGCCCACAAGCGTGCGCAACTATTGGCAGCTCTGCATGCCCGGTTGGACCTGGGCGAAATACGATGACTTCAAGCTCTACGTCGAGGACGTGAACCTCGCGGATCTGCTGCCCGTCTCTAGCACGCCGACCGGTGACCTGGCGGAAGCGGAAGCGATCTATGACGGACCTCGTGGGGCTCTGGTCGGCACGACGACTTTCGTCGGTAAAGAGGGCTCCATGCGTCCCGAGCACGGCATCATGTTCGGGGCTTCCGGTGCAGGTAAATCTGTCTTCACCATCGACCTTCTCACGCAGACCGCGCCTTACTACGACTACACGGCCATCGTGGAAGAAGGTCTGTCGTATAACCTCTTCACCCGCCTCTACGGCTGCAAGCCCATCATCGTGCAGCCGAACGGTAACCTGACTTTCAACTACTTCGACACGCGCGGCCTACCTTTGAGTTCAGATCAACTCGGGGGAGCCACTGCAATCGCTCACCTGATGGCGGGACCGCCGCCAGACATTGACAAAGACCGCATCCGCCAGGCACTCCTCTCCAAACAGATCGAGCGCATCTACGTGGATCAGTTTGAAACCTGGGCAGGAAAAAATGCTGAAGGCCGCTTCGAGGCCGCCCGGCGGGTGCGCATCGCGGAGGAGTGGAAGCGCCGCAAGATGACTCCCGGCACCGTCTTGTCAGATGCTTGGTTAGACTTCAAGGCCGAGATGATCGAAGGCAACGCCGAGGCCGTGGACATCAATCACATGGAGATCGATCCTGGCGTGATCGAAGACTATCTCAATAACCCCGGCAACCAGTGGGATCTGATGAGCATGGGCTACACGCTCATGAAGGCGGAGGACATGCCCACACACAGCCAGTTTGTGGAGCTTCTGAATCTGGAAAGCCGCCAGCGCCGCGCTCATGAAGACCTCGGGCTGCTGCGCATGCTGCTGGAACCCTGGAGCCGCACCGGCCGCTACGGCGCCATTCTCGATGGCGTCAACAACGTCGATCTCAGCGGGAAAGTGGTGCACTTCGAGCTCTCTTACATCCCCGAGTCGGCCAAAGAGTTGCGCACCGTCGCCGCCTTCCTGATCACCAATGACCTGCGCAAGGAGATCATGAGCCGACCACGCTCCACGCGTAAGCGCGTCATCCTGGAGGAGCTCTCCGCCTTCCTGGCCATGCCGGATGGGGACCGCATCACCCGTGAGTATTACGAACGTATGCGTAAATACTCTTGCTGGGTCTTCTCCATCATTCAGCAGTTCCAGCGTATCAAAGACCACCCGGTGCGCTCCTCCGTGGTGGGAAACTCCCGCGTCATGTTCATGCTGAAGCAGCCTGACCAGCGTGATGTGGAGAGCATGAGTGAAGGCTTCCGCATCCCCTCCATCACCAAGCGTCAGGTCACCAGCTTCCCCGATCCCTCGGAGATGAAGTCGGACCCCTACGCCTCCTTCGTCTATTACCACGAAGCCACAGGCCGCCCACGCATCGCCATCGGTCGCCACCAGGCCTCCAAGGAGATGATCCTGGCCTCCGCCACCTCTGGAGAAGCCTTTGAGCGACAGAATGAAGAGCTCAAAGAGTTCGGGGGAGATGCCTTCAAGATGATCCTGAGTCAAGCCAAGTCAAAAGCATGAAACAACCACTCCTCCCTCTCCTGTGTCTCTGCCTCGCGCTGGCCTCCTGCGCGAACAGTGATGGAACCATGAACAAGGGTCTGCTGGGCGCGGCCACCGGTGGCCTCTTGGGCGCCTTGGTCGGAGACAATCTCCTCAAAGACGACAAGAACGGGTCCTCGTCTTCCAGCAGCGGCGGCAGCAGTGGCAGCGGCTCCTCCTCCAACGACGACAGCTTCTTTGACGAGAATACCGGCCTCATCTCCGGTGCCGTGGCAGGCTACGCCGCAGGGGCCATTAGCGACAGCATGGCCAAAAACGAAGTGCGTCAGAAATACCTCGACGGGTATAACAAAGGCCGCAGCGACGCCATCAAGGAACTCTACTGGGTGAAGCGGGATGCCGAGCGCGCCACCGAAGAAGCCCCCGTGCAGCGTCGTTATTATGAAGTGCCCGTGCCTGAGCATGTGACCACCGATGGAGTCCTCGTCGAGCCACGCAAGGTCGTCATCGAAGTCGTCGAATAACCGTTTTTCCTCCCGGACAGACCTAACAGCAAACATAACCAAGCCATGAAAACATCCGCCTTGATTTTCAGTGCCGTGCTGGTGACAGCCGGAGCCTTTGCGCAGGGGACCGTCGTCGTCTCCAGCGCTCCCACCCTTGAGATGGGTCAATCCGAACTGAACGCCAAGCTGACCCAGATTCTCAGCGAGGCCGAGAAGCAAAATGAAAAACTTCAGAGCAGTCTGGACCGGCTGGGTGATCCGGCCGCCGTTAACCTCGCTTCGGTCAATATCATCAAGCAAGACATGCTCAAATCCTCTGGCTCGCTGAAGACCCAGGACGAACAACGCGCAGCGATGACCGGAATCACTGGGGCTGAGGCCTTCAACGACGATGCTATGGGGGTGATGGAAGCCATCGGCAGTACCATGACCCGCAACGATGGCGTGGAGATCGACCGTGACCCCGCCCGCTACCGCATGGAGTCTGCGATGATGGAGCAGATCCGCGAGTTCCGTGATGTGCGTGAGAAAGCGCTTCAGCGCAAGAAGACCCTGACCGACGAGATGTCTGCCGTCGTCGATGAGCTGGAAGAAGCCAAGGATCTGGCCACCATTCAGAAACTCAATGCCATGCTCGTGCTCCTGCGCGGTCAGGTGGAGGAATGCAACCAGACCATCCTCATCGCCCAAGCGGATGCGGAAATGGCCCAAAAAGAACTGGTAAACACGGCTCAGATCATCAGCAAAGGCAAACAGGAAGAACTCGTGATCAAAGACGATACCAGCGACCCCAATGCCCCGCCACGCGTCCCGACCACCGCCGGCCCCTTCGGGGGTGTGGGTGAGGGCGGCACAGCACGCCCTCTGATCCCCAATTTGACCTGGGGCCGTAGAGGCGCCGCCACCCCTGACGAAGAAGAATAGCCGGCCTGCCTCCGCCTCGTTTGAGCAGCCCATCCTAAATCAGCCCCATCATGGACTTCGACCTCTCCGTCTTTTATGACAATCTGGCAGATGTCTGCGAGCGCTGCAGTAACGTGCTCCAGGTCTTCGCTTTCGTCATCATCCTGGCTGCGCTTCTGGTTCATGTGTATCGGGGTATGATCGGCGGGGACCTGTCTGGGATCGTCAAGCACATCGTGGTTTCCGGCATCCTGGTCTCCATCATGCCCTTCTACGGCCCCTGGATGCTGTCCACTCAAGCCACCTTGGGTAATGATCTCCTTCAAGCGCTGGGGGTGGACCCGCTCTCCATGCTGATCAACCTCGGCAGCAGCTTTGCTGAAGCCCCCTTCGATACGGGCAGCGCTCCTGAAATTGTCCTGGGTATCTTTGATCCCATGGTCTGGGTGGAATACTACGTGAATCTCGTCTGCGCCTGGTTCATGGCCGTCATGTCCATCATCATGTATATCGGCTTCTGGCTTGGCTTTCAGATCCAGATCATCGCCATCTATCTGGGCAGTGCCGCCGGCTCGCTTTTCCTAGCCATGCTGGTCTTCGAGCAGTCCCGGGATACCGCAGTGAAATACCACATCGGCATGATCTCCATCTGCTTCTGGCCGCTCGGCTGGGGTCTGGGAATGCTCTTTGCTCAGGCTCTCGCAGATACCGGTCCTGATCTCGTTGAAAACATCCTCAGCCCGGTGGCGGCCATCGCTCTCATCGGCACGATCATCACCGCTTCCGGCAGTTCCATCATTTTGATCCTCGTCGTTCTCTGGATGCTCGTGACCTTGTTTGTGGCACCCAAGGTCGTCAGCAAGGCCATCACCACCGGTGCGCAGATCGGCATGGGCATCATGTCTGGCGGTGTCAGCATGGCTGGCGCTGGTGTCCAGGCCGCCTCCGGGGCCGCGATGGCCGTCGGTGGTGCCGCCCTGACCGCGACAGGTGCTGGAGCCGCTGTCGGTGTCGGCATGATGGCCGGCGGTGCGGGGGCCATGGGTAGCGCTGCCAGCACAGCAGCCAAGGCGGGTAGTTAATCTTTTTGAAGAGCGATATTGATGAAAGGCGTCACAGACATGTTCATAGCCAAGGACAAGATGGCCATCTTTTGGTTTCTTGTCACCTGCGGCTGCATTCTCGGCACAGGCTGGTATCTGCAAAAGCTGGCTGTGGAAGGCCGTGGCCGCATGCTCTACGTGCCGCTGGAAAGGCACGATCTGTATCTGGACCGGGACATGAAGCCCCAGGACCTCAACGAGGTGGTGGACTATCACACCCGTCTGATTGTGGAAACGCTGCTCAACCGAGGCCCCCGTGGCCCGGTCTCTCCAGACCGTATCGGCATGTTATTTTACGGCAACGCCTTCGATCAAATCACCGCGGATATTCAAGAGAAGAACTACGACTTCCGCACCAGGCAGATCCATCAGATGGTGGAACTCGGGCCAGTGAATGTGGTGCATAACCCCGATGGCAGTGCCGTGACCAGCACCTCGGGGCAGGTCATTCGCGTCAGCGTGGACCCCGTTTTGAAAGAAAGCGTCATTCAGACTTACGCCGTGGATGTCACGCTTCAGCTCCGCCGCAATCCGAACCTACGTGACAACAAGCGGTTCGTGTTCGTCTGCCAAGACGTCAGTTATGCGATGCGAGAGACCTCCAGCTCACTCCCCGCCGATGCTCAGCAACCCGCCAATTCAGCCCAGAAGCAATGACTGCTGACCCGCCCAAAAAAAGACGAGCGATCGACACCTTGGTCGCTAGAGATCAGACGGCGGTCTTCTGGTTCGTCGTGGCTTGTATCACCGCAGGCCTCTGCGCCTGGTATCTCGTCATCATGTCAGACGAGCTCAAAGCTCGCCCTCCGTTCGTCGTCATGGATGGAAACGGCGCCTACTACGTCGCTCCAGGCTTGAACTACAATGCCATGGCGCCCATGCATCTCAGCCTGACGGAGTTAGCGGTCGAAGCGCTCTTTGAACGTGAGCCCAACGGCATCGTGCACTCCAAGCGTTTACCCTATCTCTGCACTAAAACGGGTTGGGGGATCTTGAAGAAGAAAATCGAGTCTGAAGCCCGCTACTTCAGCCAGCAGAACGCCACGCAAACCGTCACCATCGAATCCCGCAAGATCCTCGGCACGGGCAGCACCATCGCCCTCACCGAAGCCAAAGGCACCGTTCGTCGCCGCAGCTTCTTCAACAACAGACCCCAGGAAGAGACTTACACCTTCTACATTCAGTTCTTCTGGAGACTGAATCCGGACATCCGCCGTAACAAAGCCTTCCCATCCGTCATCGACGGAGTGCCCAAGTATCAACTGGAGAAAATCAGCGATTCATGAGACGTGCCCGACTGTTGATTCTGAACCTATGCTTTCCCGTGCTCCTGGCCCTGGCCACGCCGCTCTGGGCCCAGGTGCAAACCGGGCGTGAACTGGTGATGCTGGACGCCCGTAACAACGTGCATGACATCGCCATCAATGCCACGGTGGCGACCACCATCACCTTCCCGGAAAAGATCACCCTGCTGACTGGCTTTGGCCTAGTCACCGACCCCAATGCCGGCAGCCAGTTGACCCAATCCAAAGTGGCCCTCGTTCACTATGAAAACGTGGCCGATGACACCCTTGTGGTTCGCCTCGTGAAACCTGGTGATCCCTGCCACGCCACCCTGCGCACGAACCGCCACATTTATCTGCTGCGCTTCGTGCCTTCAGAAGCGGCCAACCTCGCCGTCATCGTCCCGCCCCCGGAGGAGAAAAATGCCGCCGTCCCGGTCTCCGGTGAGCAAGTGGTACAAAACCGCATCCACTTCGACTCCGAAGAACTCGTCGGCATGCTGAGCAAAGTGAAAAGCCGCAAGGCCCTCCAGACCCTCAACCCCGGCCTCTTCTCCGGCTGGCAGGAGCGCAATGGCTTGGACATGGCCAGCACCTCCAACGGCGTGAAGGCCAGCATCTACGAGATTCACCGGAATCCGGCCAAAGATCTAATGGCCTTCCGCTGCTGGCTCACCAACGACGGTACGGAAACCTATGAATTCGAGCCCACCTCCGTGCGTGTCCGTGTGGGTGAGCGCACGTATGACGCTCAGCTTGTCGATTGCAGTGGCCTCGTGCCTCCGGGTAAGCAGGTGCCTATGGATGTGGTGCTACAAGGCGGCCCTGGCGGGGTCCGTGAGGGCCTTTCCATCAACCAAGATTTCCGCATCGAGCTGCCCGCTCCTGGGCGCACGCAAATCTCCAATGCTCTGTTTGGCAATGCTTCCGCTGAGGATGGCAAGTAACCTTTCGAACTCCTCCCTCCCATGACCAAACACCTTCAAAAACCTGCCGTGCAGATGGGCCTCCTGGCCTTGGTTGTGGCTGTTGCCGGAGGAGCTTTTTATCTGACGCAGAGACAACCGGCGCCCGTCAACGCGGCTCCCAAATCTGCCGGTCCCCAAGCTCAAACCCCCATAGAGGAAAAGACCGTGGGACTGGGTGAAAAACGCACCGCCAGTGTCGGGAGTGAGCAGCAGGTGGATAAATTCATGGTGCCACCCGCTAAAAAGGCTGCACCACCGCCCCTCATCAAAACCCAAAGCAACTCGGGCAAACAGCAGAAGGCACCGCCCTTTCCTAAGTTGGTGCACATCGACAAACCGGTGCGGCAGAAGTATCAGGCCAAGGAGCCCAAGCTCTTCGCACCGCGGGGCCTGCTGATCAAAGCCGCCCTCGTCATCACCGTGGATTCCTCGTCTCTGGAGACCCCCGTGCTGGCGCTGGTCACCGAGGATGTCTATTGGAATCGCAAGCTCATCCTCCCTGCAGGCACTCAAGTGCAGGCGAAAGCCGGCCAAGGACGCACGCGTGACCGCATCGAGGTGAAAGGCACCTTCACCTTCGTGTGGGCGGACGGTCGTGAATACAACATCAGCGGCGTGGCCCTGGATCATGAAAGACTGCCCGATGGCTCCTACGGCCTAACCGATGGTTCTGCGGGTATCCGCGGCCAGATCGTCAAGAACGATCAATATGCGGAACTGAAGATCCTGGTGGCGGAGGCCCTGGAAGGCATCATGAACAACAAGCAGGATCAGTTTCAGACCATCTATGGCCTGGTCCCGCAAAACACCAGCCGCAACGCCGCACTCGGCGGCGGTTCTCAGGCCGCTTCAGCCTACTCCGGCATGCTGACCAAGAAGCTGGAGCAGGACCTCGACTTTGTGCGCGTCAGTGCGGGCACTCAGTTTTACATTTACACTCAGGACGTCTTCGAGCCCGAGTTGGCCAGCATCGCCGGACTGGCCCAAGGCAACAAGCCGACCTCCAGCTGGCAATTGGCCGAGGAAGCCTACCTGCGCGCACAATCGGAGTTCGCCGCCGCCACCTCTGAGGCGGAGCAAGTCTCTGTCGCCACCCGCAAAGCGGAAGAAGAGAGACGCACGGCGGAGCGCGCCGCCCGTGTCGGTCGCCTGCTGGATTCCGATTCAGGCGACTTCAGTTCCGCCACCCCCGATCTCAGCTCCAGTCCTAGTTCCACGCCATGACCGCTATCACCCGCTCTACCCTTGCCGTTGCCGCCGGACTTTTGCTCGGTGCCTGCTCCAGCCAGGAAGTCTCCCTGCCGGATGATCCCCTGGCTTTCCCCATTGAGGCGCAGGAACCCGCCTACATTCCCACTTACTCCACCACGGTGGTCAAAGGCTGGCCCAAGGGCCGTGCGCTCGATCCTTATGATCGCTCTCGCGTCCGCCTGGGCGAAGAAGTCCACAGCTATCACGTTGGTCGCTTGCCCAGCAAAGACCGCCGTGAAATGCATGAGGCGCACACCGTGTATCGCGTGGAGCAAGATGCCCGCTGGGATACCCGCCTGCCTGCCACCCCCATGGAGTCACGCGGTGTCGTGCTAGGTGTGGTGGAACCCTCACGCAATGAAGTGCCCAAGGACTCCATCGTTGCCCAGGAGCGCCAGAGCTTGATGGCGAAGAGCCAAGCTCTCCAGGCCACCATGACCCGCCTGAACAGCCTCCAGCAAGACCTGGAAAAGAAAAAGGCTCAGTTTGAAAAAGCTGAGGAAGAGTCCAAGCAGATCGAAGCCCATCTGTCCCAGACTATCCAAGAGCGCAATGTGCTAAAGGAGCAACTGGCTAAAGCCGCCGAACGGATCGAGGAACTGGAGTCTCTGGATCGCCTGCGTCCCCGCTCCGCCTCACAGGGCATCAACTCCGGCGGTAACAAAAAGTAAATCAACCAGAACCCGCCTTCTCGACCCCCTCCCGCTAACGACGCATGGCTGACCTCGAACACATCCGTGGCCTCCCTCCCTTCCTGAACGAACGGATCATCGGCCAAGATCATGTGATTCCTAAAGTCGTGCCCATCATCCAAAACGGTGAATTGGGCTTGAGCGATGCGGGGCGGCCTAAAGGCACGTTCCTCTTTCTCGGCCCCACGGGTGTGGGTAAGACGGAGATCACCCTGCTGATCACCGAATACATCTTCAAAGATGTGAACAAGCACTGCATCCGCTTGGACATGTCTGAATACCAGAACCAGGAATCGCTCGGCCTGTTGCTTGGACAAGGGGAGGGCAGCCGGGGAAACTTGGGCCGCTTCTATGACCGGGCCGAGGGCCGTGGTGTGCTGCTCTTTGACGAAATCGAAAAAGCCCATCCGCGTGTCTTGGACATCTTCCTCCAGGTGCTGGATGCGGGCCGCATCACCGTCGCCAGTGGGGAGACACTCAACCTGTGTAATTTTTACATCGTCGCCACCTCCAACATCGGTGCCGATGCCCTGATGGAGCTGAAGAACAGCCCCATGGCCACCGTGGAGCGTTTCATCGAAGACCTGGCCGCCGCAGAGTTGCGCCCGGAAGTGCTCGCTCGTTTCAACGTCCGCTGCGTCTTCCAAAAACTCGGCTACAACGCCCAAAAGCAGATCGCCAACATCATGCTCAATAAGGAGCTGAAAAACTTGCGGGGCAAAGGCTATGAACTGAATGTAGGCCCTGGAGTGTTAGACCTCCTGGTCGCCCAGGGGGTCGAGCCTCGTCTCGGGGTGCGGCGCATGCGCACGACCGCCGAGAGCAATTGCCGCCATGCAGTGCGCGAAGCTCTGATGGCAGGCCGCCCTACCTCCGGAACACTCGTCGCTGAAAATGGACATCTGGTCATCCATCCGTGACTTCTACCGCCGGTGGAAGCGGGAGATCCATCTCTACGGCACGGGTTTCCTCCTTTTTTCCAGCGCCCTGATCACCAACCGGCTCATCGCGGGCTTGATCATCCTCGTCCTCACCCTGCTGATCGATGCCATGCATCGCTGGGGAGAGGAGTTCCGCATGCGTGGTGAGTCCGTCATGGAGGAGCGGAAAAAACGCAATCGAGAACTCATCGGGGATCTCGCCGCCAAATGGCTCACGCCAACGCCCGCTCAAGAAGAGGCACCGCCCCACCTTCCTGCCACGACGCGAGTGATCCCCCGCCCCGCGCTGGCAGAGGAAGACCTTCCTGAAAGCCCCTCCCACATCCGAGAGCCTGAAAAACCTGCCCCTGTTGTGATGCCGCCCGTCACACATGACACGTGAAGGGCTAATCCCCTTTTGACCGAGCCTTTGCTTCTCCCTCTATGCCCGTTGCTCCTGCCGCCTCCATTCTCCGTCAGATGCCCCTGTTTCGCTTGCTCGGGGGGCTCTTCCTGCTGCTTTGGCAGGTGGGCTGCTCCACGCCGCCTGCCTTCCTCGCCAATGATGACCTCATCCCCGTGGGCAGCCGCATCGAGTTTTGGGTGGATCACGATGATCATGGTTGGGTAAAATCCAACATCCACATCGCCTACCTGCCGCGTGTCATGACCGGAGCTGAAGCCCGCCGCTGGGCCGAAGGCGTGGGCGACCGCGATGCAGGGCTCAAATGGACCCGCTTTTATCTCATCATCACCCACCCGGAACCTGAAGCCAAACAATACCGCAGTGCCGTCTTCCCCATGCGGGCTCAGCCCCATGAGATGACGGGTGCAGCCACTCCCGTTCGCCTTCGTTAATCCTCCACCCTACTGAACACCCATGTCCGACAACCCCGTCTCAGCCGCCGCCGAAGAACTGAAAAAATGGCTCGAGGTTCTCGAGAAGATCCTCAACAAAATGGAGTCCGATAAGCTCTCCGCTGCTAAAGCGAAGCTGGATGGAGACCGTTTTGATGCCATGCTCAAGGAGCTCAAAGGCATCAAGGAAGGCCTGGATAAAGCTCCCGACGGCCCGGGCAAAGACGCCGTCAGCAAAGACGTCGATAAGGCCCTCGATAAGCTTAACGACCACGGCAATAAGACGGGTCACGGCATGGGTCAGAAGAAGGGCTTCGACAATAAGTTCAAGGCTTCAGATGATAAATCTCAGGTCAACGCTCTCGGCAACTCCCAACAAAAAGCCGTCAAAACACCGCCCATCAAAATCTCTAGCGGTAAGGGCTTTTGAGTCCCCTGCTTTGACTTAGCGCCATGGCCACTCCACCTCCCAGAAAGAAAGTGGACTCCATCCGGGATCTGGATGGCGATGGCATCATTGACGGCGGCGATGATCCCTCCCTGGATCTGGACCGGGATGGGCGTATCGATGCAGGCGACCGAGAGATCTATGACCTGGACAATGACAACGACATTGACGCCAAAGACCGTCAGCTCCAGGCTGAGCAAGGCAGCCCCGCTGAGGAGCAGGAACAGACGCTCAGCGTCCGAGCCGCTCTAGAATTGGAAAAAAAGACCCACCAATCGCAGTCAGATCTCTCCAACTCGGTCTCCCAGACCGGGTTCCGTCAAAAATAAGACCCGCGACGGCTCCCAGGCAGGCTTGTTAGGTCTGCCTCAAACCTCAAGCGTGGAAGCTCTCAACGCATCAAGGCCCGTCTTCAGGTAGCACGGGGAAAGCTCTTCGTTATTTGAAGGGATTGAGCTTCTTGAAAGTCTCGCCGGTCTTCTGGAGGAAGGTCGGCTCTTCTTTCTGAGCCTGGCGGCGACGATAGGTGCCGCCCGAACCACCACCACCGGAAGGGGCACTCCAATCGGGCTTGTCAGGCTCTGCGGAAAGACTCAGGGCTGCCAGGGTCGGCACATCCAGCAGACCATTCGCGACCAATCCCTCCCTGACCTGGAAGAGGACGATGGCATTGTGAGTGCCTTTACCTTCTTCACCGTCCAAGGTGGAGGTGTAGAGGCCCTTTTCTTTCAGAGCACTTTGCGTCCTGTAGAGAAGATACTTTTTACCTTTGGGACTGTAGGTCGCAAACGGTGGCACCGGGAAAATCTGATCCATGGTCCAGAAACCGGAGGGCGGCTGAGGTAGATCCGGCTGGAGGAGCTGCGGGCTACCCGGAGGGATCTCCACCCCAGGAGGAAGAGGGAAGGTCTGTGTGGCTGCGCCTGGGGAAGGCGGATTCATCGAGGCCAGAGCCGTGCTGGTCGCATTGGCAGCATCGGGCGAGAGGGCCATCCCTCCAGCCACGATAGAAGGTGCCGGTGCGGACTCACCTCCAGGCATGTTCGGCAAGGCGGGTGGTGGGGCGTCTCCAGTATTCGGTGCTGGCTGCGTCGTATTCCCTGCCACGCTGGATGATTCGGGCACGGTCTGAGCAGGGGCCATGGCGGTGGCCGGTCCCGTAGGGGTGGCACCCGCATCTGATGCCGGAGGACTGTCTTGAGTCGGCGTCGTATTCGCCATCAAGCCGCCTGCAGGCACAGGTGCGGTGGCTTCAGGTCCAGTCGGCGGGGCTTCATCGGGCTTGGCTGTCGTGCCAGCGGTCACAGGAGGGGCATCCGGCTCAGCCTTCGGCATGTCAGCCACCACCACTTTTTCAGGGGCATTTTCTTTCTCCTCACTCGGCGTGGTTTCCACATCGGCGGGTTTTGAAGCCATCGCAGGGGTATCAGGCGCATTCTCCTCACCGGAGCCATTCATCAGGAAATAGGCCCCCGCAGAGCCTCCGAGGACAATCGCCGCTGCAGCCGCCACCAGAGGCAGGCGAGCCGGTTTGCTCTCAGCCGCAGCTCGGGCATTGGCCGCTGCGTAGGAACCCGTGCGCACCGTCACCGTGGCCGGGCGGATGCCGAGCATCTCCGCCAGAGCACCTGCGCAGCTTGGCCGCATGGCCGGATCTTTATGCAAGCAGGCTGCAATCGCGTCTTCCCAAAGTTTAGGCACGAGGTCAGAACCACCGATATCTAGCTCCAGACGCCGCTCCTGCATGGAAGGCGGGATCTTGGAATTGATCTGGGTGGGCAGGTCTCCTCGATAGAAGGGCGGTTTGCCACTGAGCAGTTCGTAAATCGTCGCTCCCAGAGAATAAACATCATCCGTCGGCATGGGTCGCTCACCCATGGCCTGCTGTGGGCTCATGTAAGGGAGGGTGCCACTGGTGCCAATGTGCGCCGCAGAAAGACGGCTCATGGTATCCGATAAACTGCGGGCGATGCCAAAGTCGGCAATCTTGGCCACGGCATCGCTTGAGGTCAGCATGATATTCGCGGGCTTGAGATCCCGGTGAATCAGGCGGCGTTGGAAGTGGGCGTAATCTAGAGCATCACAGACGCCCAGCAGCCATCCAGAAAGTTCATCGACAGAGAAGACACCGTGCTCAGTGGTCATCCGCAGTTCCGATAGCGTCTTGCCATCGACAAACTCCATCGAAATGGCCGCCGCATCTTCATCATCCACAAAGTCATAGATGCGGACGATGTTGGGGTGAGAAAGCTCCAGGCCACGACGGGTCTCCGTCTTCAACTCCTTCACCGCCGCAGGGTCCAGGCCGATCAGGCTGGGCAGGAACTTCAGGGCCACGGGCCGCTCCAGCTTCGTATCTTCGGCCAACCAAACGACCCCCATGCCACCACGCCCAAGCACACGATCCAAGCGATAACGGCCAAAGGCCATCATGCCACTTCCTGGGGCCTTGATCCTGATCGTCTGATCAAAGTCAACCTCAGCACCGCCACTCGCAGGCAAGGTATGCGAAGTGACCCCCACGGATGGCGGGACGGCTACGTTGCCAGGTCCTGATGGAACGGTATTTGCCATGATGAAACGAACAGAGGGGAGAAACTAGCTTTCTGATTCGATGGTCAAGGGTTGGCCAGTGTAGGGGCAGGAAGTGCACCTGTCATCGGAATATTTCACCTCATGGGGCTACGATTTCAACGATGCATCTGAAATGCCTTTTTTGAGAAATCTGTGACATAAAACGTCGGATGTTACTGAAGGATGCTTTTTGCAATTTTCACAGCAACATCCACACCAGTTAGACTCACCAATCTCTTTTAGAAAAAGACTGTGGGATGGGTGTCAGAAAGCCCTTCCCTCGTGTCAGCGATTCACCAGATCCACCACCTTATCATTCATCTGGCGCAGGCGCTTTGACAGACAGGTGGTGATCCGGCTTAGCAGGCGATAAGCCACTTTGGGATTGGCGCCATGAAGGCGATCTAGACTGTCCTTCGTGATCAGCCAAACCTCCGCCTCCGTAGCGGCACACACGGTCGCACTCGCCGGACCAGGATCAAAGATGCTGACCTCTCCGAGTGAATCTCCTGACTCCAGGGTGGCCACCTTTTTGTTCATGCCATCGACATCCTGATAGACCTCCAGCTTGCCTTTCAGCAGCAGATACAAATGGTCATTTTCATCCCCCTGTCGGATGACCACCTCCTCGGCCTGATAACCGCGTGAGTCACCGAAGCTGGAAAGCAAGCTGAGTTCGTTGGCACTGAAATTGGCGAGCAGGGGGGTGAGAGAAGGCATGGTGAGGAAAAGCGGTGATGAAGTTACGATGGAAGCGGTTGATTTGAAACGATTTTCGCCTCAGCCGATGAAACAGAGAAGGCTTGCTTCAGAGAAGCCGGTTAAATATCGAGGGCAGGAGCCGCATCGCCTGACAGGGGGCCGTAAGAACGGAGAGCTGCAAGGGCGTGTCGATTCCATGAGGAGCTTAACCAACACTGACATTGGCGGATTGTTGCTGGTTCTGGGCTGCGTTTCTGCGATCTGCCCGAAGCTTGATTTTATCGTCCTGGGCTTTGACCTTATCTCCGAGTTTATCGACCTTGGCTGCGTTTTTGGCGATGCGATCCTCCAGTTTGTTAGCAGCCTTGATCTCGTCGATTTCGTTGGCAATGTCGATCTGTTGCTTTGAGCCCAACTTCGTCGGGTCATACTGCTTCTGCAATTCCGCCAGTCGGGCGTCACGCGTTTGCCGGGGATCGAGATCCCCCATGGCTTGCAACTGACTGTCAAGTTTGGCCTGATGATTTTGGCGCTTTTCGAGCTGCTTTTCCAACCGTTCCAGCTTCACTTGATCCACCTTATCCGTAATGGTGGCCTTCAGATTACTAGCCGCATTGCTGACACGATCAGCCGCCCCCCGCAGCATGTCCCGCACGCTGGTTTTAGGCGTGGCCACGGCCTGCTGAGCATTATCATCGCCAGCAACCAGTCCCGTGCCCGTGCCGATCACTTGGCGGTTCTCGTTCTGTGCGTAGGCTTGGGTATCATTCATGAACTGCCGCATGCCAGTCTGGTGTGCACCCGAGTCGAGCATGTCTAGGTGATCCACCCCCGAAGAGGTCTGCACGCTGACGCTGCCCCCCTCGGCCCGGAAGGTGTCGATCAGCGGGGTCATGTGCCGGTTATTGTCATTACCGAAGTCTTCCTGCGTGTCATAGGTAGCACTGATCGGCATCTTGGCATCCACCGGCTGGCCTGCGACCCGCTGAGTGATATCGACGGCCAAGGGAATATTGTCCCAAGTCTCCGTAAGCTGGCGTTTTTCCACGAGTGAGGCCAGCGGGCCCATAGCCTTATCAATGCCTTCCTTCTGCGCCATACGGGCGGAGCTGAAGCCGGAGGTGATATGCAAACCGGCGGCGTCAGGATTATTAGCCGCCGCAAAGGTCGCCAAATGGCTACCCTGGGAATAGCCTGAGTAGGCTTGTTGATCCAGACTGATGCCGAGGTCCTGCGCGAGGTGATTCTGCACCTGATCCACGAACTGATGGGCCATCTCTTCATTCACTCCCTCTGGATAATCGAAGGCAGCGAAACCCATGCCTCTTTCCTTCGCATCCTCTGCCATTTGTTGGATGGCTTTCTCATAACCTGGATCCGCTCGATCAAAGTTGCTACCGCCGAAAAAGACCACCGTCGGCTGGCCAGGCTGCGGAGGAAGGACCCAGCCTTCGACGGTCTGTGGCGTCCCCCCCGGGGGCTGAAACTGCATCTTATCAATGGCCATCTGACTGTTGTTCATGGCCAGCCTACCATTGGCATCCCGCATACCTCGGCCCTGATCGTCACGGATAACATTATTGGCGAGTTGAGGCGGGGCTAGGTCCGTGTTAGAGACGAAACTGCCTAGCATGGCCGCCTGGGCCTGTTGATTAGCCGCCATGCCCAAGGCCGCGCGCAGCGGCTTAGTCACCGTGGTAGCGGCCTGTTTGATGAAGGAATTATTCTGTGCAGCGGCTTCGCTGATTGCGTCTCTGTCGGCCATAATCGGGATCTGGGGGGTAGGGATAAGAGGAGGAGAAAAGTAAGAAAGGCTCTGCTGGCGGAGTTTCAAAACCAACGGGCATGAAAGCACTTATCACCGTTCACCAGATTAGCCCAATACAGCGGAGTGTGACACATTTCTCCCGAACTTAGAAAGACTCGCAGGCAAAAGCGTGCTCTGGGAGATTCCAGCTCCGACTGGGCTTCTCACGGAAGACTGAAAGCCGCGATGAACTTGCCGTCGAAGACTCAAGCAACGCTGACGCTGGCGGACTGCTGATGTTTGTGAGCGTTGTCTTTGCGATCCGCCCGAAGCTTGATTTTATCTTCCTGGGCTTTGACTTTGTCTCCGAGTTTATCGACCTTAGCTGCGTTTTTGGCGCTGCGGTCCTCCAGCTTGTTAGCAGCCTTGATCTCGTCGATTTCGTTAGCGATGTCGATCTGTTGCTTTGAGTCCAACTTCGTCGGGTCATACTGCTTCTGCAATTCCGCCAGTCGGGCGTCACGCTCTGGCCGGGGGTCGAGATCTCCCATGGCTGTCAGCTGACTCTCCAGCTTGCCCTGATGATTTTGACGCTTTTCAAGCTGCTTTTCTAACCGTTCCAACTTCAACTGATCCACCTTGTCCGTGATGGTGGCCTTCAGATTACTAGCTGCATTGCTCACACGATCAGCCGCCCCCCGCAGCATGTCCCGCACGCTGGTTTTTTGTTTCGGGGCCTCAGCGGTTTGTTCCGCGGGAGCGATGTTGTTGGCTGGTGCTGCCTGAACCGGCGGCTGCCAATTGTTGAGGTTATTTTTGACCTGCTGCCCGGCCTGTTGAGCCTGCGGTCCAATCACGCTGTCAGGGCCAAAGGCTGCGACATGAGCCTTCGCTGAATCAAGCGTCTCATTGAATTTCCCTTGTTGGAGATTCTTCACGTCGGGCCGTTCCGTGGTGATCTGTCCATCGTTTCCGATCACCTGCTTCACCCCGAGTGCCCGGTGAACTGCATCTTGGATGCGCTTGTCGGAGGGGTCGGCTGGGTTTTGATGACTGTAATTCCCATTTTGAAGCCCCTCAAGAGCCTGCTGCGCCACTCCCTGAGCATTTGCCACATTAGGTTTGAGGTCATCGTGGTCGAGAGAGTAATCGGCCACAGCCTTCACGACGATTGCACGCTCTTCCGCGGTCAGGCCCATGGCTTCAAGCTCAGGTCCAATTTCCGCGTCTATCTCGCTCTGAAACAGCGACCGCTTATCCTGATCCGCTTTCAATCGAGCCTCAGAGAGATCGCCTGATGCTGCGGTTAAGTTTGAGAGGGCTCCGGCCAGCTTGTCTTGGTCGACGGGTTGAACGTTGAGTTTAGCTTCCTCAAAACATTCGAGCACGGCTTGAAGGTTTGCAGCCTCATTCGCATCCGCCTCCAAAACCTCCGCCATGATGTGATCCCCATCATCGTGAAGGTAACCCGCCATGTCTTGATTCGAATCCACTCGAATACTGGCATTATCAATCTTCTCCCTGAGTTGGTTGGCATCCATGCAGGCAAGTTGCACCAGCTGATCGGCCTGCATCTGATGCATAGGAGGTCGTGTCGATGTGTTGGCTGGCGGTAAGTTGGCTGCAGCCGCCTGTAAGCGAGCCTTGTCATCGGGCTGAGCCAGATAAGCGTTCTTCTGCACCATGTCCTGCTGAACTGAGCCAGGATGCTCACCTTGATCCAAACGATTCTTATAATCTTCGTTTTGGTCCATGACCGCCGCCCGATCTTTGACCACTTGCGCCAAGGTGTCCCGGGCGGGTCCCTCTCCCATTCCGCCCAAACGTGCGAGATCGCTCGTCTGGCGGCTTTGCATACGCGACTGCTGATTGTCGATGTAATCGATGAGATCTTGAGCCGATTGACCTGTCGCAGACTTTTGATCGGAGTGTGGCATGACTGGGAGGAGTTAGGATTTTTTTCTTGATCGGATGTGTATGCGGCTTTGAGATGTTCTCATCACTTCCACCAATCAGGGATCTTCCCGGCTCCATCCATGGCCGGAATGCGCATCTTCACCTTGTTCTTGCTGGGGTGCACGATCCAGGCCGTGGCATCCGGCATCTTCATGAGTTCGCCAGGCTGGACTTCGTAGTCCCACTCTTTGTTAACCGTGGTGCTGGCATCCTTACCCAAGAACCCGGCGGACTTGGAGACCTTTTTCTTTTCCACCTTGGCAATGAACTCCGCCACGGCCAGTGCTCCCTCAGGGTCAGGCTGGCGGAAAGCGATACGGGAACGGCAGTTCAGCGTCAGCACCTGGGCGGTTTCTTTGCCCAAGACTGGGAAGAGTGAGGCATCACTCTGCATGCCCAGGATCAGGCAGCAATTCGCCGCACGCAGACGGTCAATGACGTTATGGTCGGAAATACCATCTTCACTGGCGGTGGCCAGAGCTTGAAACTCATCCATCAGCGCGATGAGGAGATTCTCCGTTTTCCGTTCCGACTTCGGTTTATCGAAGCGCATCATCGCATGGGTGTAAAAGAGCAGCTTCAAGTAGGTATTGATGTAGCGGCGCTCCGTCTGGAAGGTCTGTGGCAGGGCGGTGCAGAAAACGCGGCCTTTATCCACGTCCTGGATGTCGATGGTATTCGGCAGATCCGAGCAGAAGACTTCCGCAATGTCTGGATGCGTGAAGAAGCCGAGCATCACCTTCAAGGTGCCCACCAAACCTTCTTTTTGTTCGGCCGCCTTGGCACTGAGGAAGGTCTGGTCGAAGTATTTCGCCAGTTTGATTCGCTCCGGAGTGCTATCCGTATCCAGCAGCTCCTCAAAGATTTTTTCCATCGCCGAGCTATCCGTCAGGATCTCATAAGCGCGCAGGACATTGACGGGCTTGCCGAGGGTCTCCAGCAGTTCAAAGGCACTGGTGAGGGCTTGTTGAGCGGCGGGTTTGAAGAAAGAGGACTGCTCCCCTTCAGTCAAAGAGGCCCCGGTATCGACCAAGTTTTTAGCATGGGTGGTGTAGGGCAGCCGGGGATCCGAGACAAGGTTATAGCGCTCCTTAGGCTTCCAGCTTTTATCCAGGCGATCTGGACGCACGGCCAGCACGCACACGGCATCCGGGCGGCCATGACCGGTGAAGTGCTCGATGGCGAAGAAGTGCTCATCCCCTTTTGCTCCAAGGACGAGCCCGCCCCAGTTCGGGCGGCTCATGCTGATCTGGTGCAGCAGGGGATTGAAACCCGAAGTCGTCTTACCCACCCCGGTATCTCCGGTGATCAACCAATGACGCGTGAACTCGCCGGGCAACCACTTCAGGTTCTTGTATTGGACGATGTAATCCTTCTTGCTGAAATCCGGCTGCCACTTCAGCAGCATCATGGCCCCGACGAGGCAAGCAAAGGGAACAAATGCATAGCCGGCCAGCTCGATGTGATTGGCATAGTCCATGATGCCATAACGCTGGATCTCATACTTCACGAAGGCGAACCACAGACCAAACAGTACCAGAGCGACGGCGGTGAGAAACTTCAGGAATGAAAACATAAGTCGGGAGGAGGAAACGAATCAGAAAAGAACAGCCAGAGAAAGCTCTGGACAATCCCGATGGCAAACGGACTCGCTACCGAATAGTATCCCCTTCGAATCTGTTTTTTCCGTTGTGAAATCGGTCTTCATGGAGTCGGTCACTGGCTTTTTTTCGGCATGTTCATGCATCAATTAGAACAACCGTATCCGAGTGTGACGCAGAAAATGCGCCGGATGAGCAGCGAACCAGCGCAACGCTCGCCATAGCTCCGCCAAAATTGAGAAGCCCCTCCTTGCTTGCCATTTCGCTGCCCTCCACTATGAATGACCCACGTGCTGGGAGGTTCATGCCTCTCTAGCCAGTTCACTGCTCTGATGAATCTCCGCCCACGCCGCCGCCCTGTCCCGGCCATCCCCATCGTATCGCTCATCGATATCATGGTGATTCTGCTGATTTTCTTCATCGCCACCACCTCCTTCAATGAGGAGAAAAAGCAGGTCAAGATCACCCTACCTCAATCCAAAGCCCTGGGGGAAGCCGTGCCCAAGCAAGAGGTCCGCCGCACCCTGGCCATCACTCAGAATCAAGAACTCATCCTGGATGGCACCCCTGTGGATGCCGAGCATCTCGCCGCTGCCATCCAGCAGCTCCGAGACCTGAACCCTGGGGTAAAATTGGAGCTTCAGGCCGATGCCAAAACCGAGCTCGAACTCCTCATCAAAGTCTGGGATGCCCTGCGGGAAGCCGGCTACCCCATCAATGATGTCCCGGCCCGGATTAAGGCGAGCGGCAAGTAGGAAATCCAACAAACGCAGCCTGAAGGTTTGATATAGGGATCATTCCTGGTTAGGCAGGTGTAGATGCGCGGGTCTGGGCTTTTCAGAGCATAAACTGAAAACAAACCCTTGTCCTGCCCCCCGGCATCCGCTTTTTTAGTGGCTGCTTTTTCTCATGGTCCTGCCCATCGTTCGTTACCCAGATCCCGTTCTTCGCGCCAAATGCCGTCCTGTCACTCAGGTGACGGACGAGATCCGCCAGTTTGCTGCGGACATGATCGAGACCATGCATGCCGCCAATGGCGTGGGTCTGGCCGCGCCCCAGGTCGCACGGGATATCCAGTTGGCCGTCATTGATGTTTCCCATAACCCGAAGTGCATCACCTACCTTCGCATCAATGGCCAGTCCGCCGAGATGCCTGTGCACATGCCCGTGATCTTTCTCAATCCCGTCCTCGAACTTGGCAAAGATAAGGATGTGGATGAAGAAGGCTGCCTCAGCTTCCCCCGCCTGCGGGGAGACATCCGCCGCAGTGAGGATGTGAAAGTCACCTTCCAGACCCTGGAGGGTGAAACCCAGACCTGGGAAACCGATGGTCTGCTGGCCCGTGCCTTTCAGCACGAGATCGATCACCTCAATGGCATCCTCTTCATCGATCGGCTCTCCGCCGCCGCCAAGGTGGGCCTAAAGCGTAAGCTCGGTCGCCTCATGGAGGAGTGGACTGAAGACGATGTCGGCGAGTGATCCGGCTCATGGTTAGGCGCTGATTGACAAAGGAAAGCACAAAAAAGCGCAATTCCTGACTTGGAATCGCATCGTGAATTTCGCAATCATGCGCACATGCTGCTCCCAAGCCTCCCGGCTAACTTCATTCGCATCGGTTTCACCTTACTGCTCCTGAGCCTCGCCCTCCTTGATCGACCACTGAGCGGCCAGGAGCCCTCCGCCTGGAAGGCAGGAGCCGCGAGCATCGACATCACGCCAGACTATCCCGTTCGGCTCAGTGGCTACGGCAGCCGCAAGACGCCGAACGAAGGGGTGGAGATGCGAATCCATGCTAAGGCCCTCGCCCTGACCTGGGAGCAGGACCCGGTCTCGGTCATCCTCACCGTGGACAACTGTGGGGTGCCCGCCAGCCTGCGGGCCAAGGTGCTGGCGGCTCTCAAAACCGCCGGGCATCCCGTGCAGGATGAGCGTCTGGCCCTGCACTCCAGCCACACGCACTGCGCCCCCGCCTTGCCGGGGCTACTCACCTTTCTCTTTCCCGAGGAACCCTCCGCTGAAGAGCAGGCCGCCGTCCAACGTTATGGCGATGAGTTGGTGACGAAGCTGGTTAAGGTGACTCTGGAGGCCCTACAAAACCAGAGTCCTGCCCGGCTGCACTGGTCCACGGGCAAGGTCCCTTTTGCCATGAATCGGCGGCTGAAAACCGACACAGGCTACACCAACAATCCCAACCCCTACGGCCCGACTGACCATGCCCTGCCGGTGCTGCGCATCACGTCTCTCGAGGGTAAACTGCGCGCTCTTTACACCAGCTATGCCTGCCACTGCACCACCCTGGCCATCAATAAGATCCATCCTGACTGGGCAGGCTGTGCCCAGCAAGAATTGGAACTCCGCTTCCCGGGCGTCGTCGCCCTGACGGCGATTGGCTGTGGGGCCGATCAAAACCCCTATCCACGTCGTGAACTCCCCCATGCCACCCTGCACGGCGTCACCTTGGCTAAGGAAGCCGTGCGCCTCATCAATGAGCCCATGAAGGAGGTTCGGGGGCCTCTCACCTGCACCACGAAAGAGATCAAACTCCCCTTCGACACCCCACGCACTGCCGCCGAGTGGGAGAGTCTGGCACAGGATAAAAATCCCTGGACGGCCCGCCATGCTAAGCACTTCCAGGGCATGCTTCAGCGCGGTGAAGCCATCCCCACCGACCTCCCCTACACCGTCCAGGTGTGGAGCTATGGAGACGACCTTCTCACCATCAATCTCCCCGGCGAGGTCGTGGTGGATTACGGCCTGCGTTTCAAAAAAGAAAACGACGCCCAACGCACCTGGGTGAACAGCTACACCAATGATGTCCCCTGCTACATCCCCTCTCAGCGGGTGTGGGAAGAAGGCGGTTATGAAGCCGCGGGCGCCATGACCTACTACGGTCGTCCGAATCGCTTTGCCTCCGGCATCGAGGAGACCATCGCCACCGCCGTGCAGAAACTCGTGCCTGCGGGTTTCCAAAAGCGGCCCTAGGCACCAACCCGGCCAATTCCCTGTATCAAAGCGGCGCTTCAGCGAGTTATAGATGCCTCGGTTCGTCGTTTCCCTTCCACCTTCATGAAGCTCCTTCTGCTCCTCCCCTTCCTCGCCGCCAGCGCTTATGCCGCGACTCCGGCGCTTGAGTTCAATGATCCCAACCCTCAGCGCTACGATTTGTCCAAACGTGCCAGCGAGATTGATCCTCGCGCTAAGGAGCATCCGGAGATTGACTTCGTCTTCACCGATAAGAAGGGCAAGCCGCAGGACCTGGAGCACGCCAGCGTGGACACTCGCGTGAAGCCCCAGGGCAAGCTGGTGATCTGGCTCATGGGCCACAGCGCCCCGCTGTTTGAGCGTCTGAATGGCTACGGCCTTCATGCCATCCAGGTGCATTATGCCAACAAGTGGTTCGGCATCATCCCCGCCGCCCGGCGTGACGATGGCAAGACGCTGGGAGACATTCGCCTGGAGGCCGCCACGGGTGAGGATCACTCCGATCTCTGCGCCATCCCGAAACCCGATGGCATGATGGAGCGTGCCTTCCAACTCGTGAAATGGCTCTCCAAAGAAAACCCCCAGGGCAAATGGCAGCAGTTCATCAATGCCAAGGGTGACGGACTCGATTGGGACAAAGTCATCGTCTCAGGGGCCTCTCATGGTGCCACCACCTCTGCCCGTTTCGCCAAGCATCAGAAGGTGGACCGCGTCGTTTGTTTCTGCGGCCCGCGGGATCAACTCGAGAGCTGGCAGAGCCTGCCCTCCGCCACTCCTGGAAACCGCATCTTTGCCTTCAGCCACGTGCTGGATAGCGGCTGGACGGGGGATCACTACTGCCGCTCCTGGGAGATGATGGGCCTGAACCAATACGGCCCCATCGTCAATGTGGATGAAGCCGCACCGCCCTATGCCAACACCCGCCGCCTCATCACCGACTTCGACGTGAAGGGAGACGCCAAGCGGGCCCACGGGCTCGTCACTCCCGGCGGTTCCTCTGCCAAAGGACCGGAGGGTAAGTTCCTGCATGAAGCCGTGTGGAACTATCTCTTCAATCACCCCGTAGACGAAGTCGGTGATCCGACCCAGCTCGACCCGAGCTGCGAGCATGATTTGAAGAAGTAAGACTGGAGTGAAGCTGTATCGACAAACCCCTCACCCTAACCCTCTCCCCAGAGGGGCGAGGGAACGGTCGTTGGGTCTGCGGTGTCGAAAGCCAAAAGACGTTCTCCCTCGCCCCAGGGACTGGGGGTGAAGTCAGCACATAGGTAACACTTCGGGTTCAGGACATGGGTCACACGTTGCGCCCTCACTTCAAATGACTTCCACTCAACACATCCATTCGTGCGGTGGGTTGTCCTCCGGATAAAGAAAAAAATCCGGGCCGACAGGGGGATTGTGGCTATGTTCAGCCACTTCCCCTCGAATGCCCCTGATCCAGTTGATTCGCCACGCGGAGAGTGTCGCCAATGCCGGCGGTGTCTCTCAGACTCCCGCCTGTATTCCCCTCACCGATCTTGGTCATCAGCAGGCCCAGGCCCTGCTCGCCCACTTCCCCCAGGCACCGGACCTCGTCGTCGTCTCGCCTTTCATCCGCACCCTCGAAACGGCCAATCCTCTTCTGGCCAAGTTTCCCCACGTGCCGGTCGAGACCTGGCCTGTGCAGGAGTTCACCTACCTCGACAACGAGGCCTACCGAGGCACCACCGTGGCCCAGCGTTCTCCTGCCGCCCAGGCGTATTGGCAGCGGGGTGATGTCCGCCATTGTCACGGTCACGGAGCCGAGAGTTTTGCCGATTTCATGGCGCGGGTGGATCACCTGATCGAGCGTCTCTCCTTGGAGACACGCCGCCACATTGCCATCTTCAGCCACGGCTTCTTCATCTCCGCCGTGCTCTGGCGCTGCCAGCACCCCACCGCCCCGGTGGACACCCGCTTCATGGGAGACTACTTGCAAAACCGTCTGGCCAATCCGGTGCCGAACGCCCTGATCGTGCCTTTTCCAGGCGCGGAAAGTCGCCAGCCCAAGCTCGCGGCCGCCTGATTTCAGCGTCTTTCCCTGAAATCGGACGCAAGACTGCCCCTGCGATGCCACGTTCTCAGTCTCCCCAATCATCACCATGATTACATCTCGCCGTCACCTTTTCCTCCTGGCCGCTCTCGGCTTCTCCAGTCTGGCCCACGCTGCCGATAATCCTTATCTGGGCCGCTGGGCTCTCACCCTGCAGGGCGACCGTGCAGGCTGGCTGGGCGTGGAGGAAAAAGACGGTGGCCTCGCCTCCAGCGTTCTCTGGGGTGGCGGTAGTGTTCTTCCGACGGATGGCACGAAGATTGAGGGCGACAGCCTCATCATCACCCGCCTGTCCAATGCCAAGCGCAAAAACAAAGAGGGGAAAGAGGTCTCCGAAAAAGTGACCGAAACCCTCACCGTCAAGGTTTCCGGCGACAGCCTCAGTGGCAGCACAGTGAAGACCAAGGAAGACGGCAAGGCCTTTGGCCAGGCTGAATTCACCGGCAACCGCATCCCCGCTATCCCAGCCAAGCCTGATCTGGCCAAGGTGAAGTTCGGTGAGCCCATCTCCCTCTTTAACGGCAAGGACCTCAGCGGCTGGCGCCTCGTGAAAGAGGGCGACCTCAGTGGCTGGAGTGTGGAAGACGGTGCCCTGATCAACCGCGTGGTCAAGGAACCCGGCAAGCACTTCGGTAACCTGCGCACCGACGCCGAATTCGAAGACTTCAACCTCAAGCTGGAAGTCCGCACCCAGGAGAACAGCAACAGCGGGGTTTACCTGCGCGGCGTTTATGAAGTGCAGGTCATGGAAAGCTTTGGCCAGCCGCTGGACTCCCACCACATGGGCGCTCTCTACAGCCGCATCACCCCTTCCGTCGCTGCCGAGAAGCCGATCGGTGAATGGCAGACCATGGACATCACCCTGGTGGACCGCCACTTGACGGTGATCCTCAACGGCAAAACCATCATTGATAACCAGCCCGTGCTCGGCTGCACCGGTGGAGCCCTCACCAGCAACGAGTTCAATCCCGGCCCGATCTTCCTGCAAGGCGACCACACCAATGTGGACTACAAGAACATCGTCCTGCGCCCGGTGGTAAAGTAAGCCCCGGCTGCTTTTCCCCAGAAGGAACCCGTTTCCCCCTGCCCGTTCATGGTTTTCCTGAGCGGGCTTTTTTGTGCCTGGGTCTTTCGAGTTTGGAGCCTCACTTTTAGGCCGAATCAAGGAAGGCCGAAACGAGCCAAAAAATGCCGTCTGAATCCGGGGCTCCGAGCAATGAAACGAAGGAGGGAGGCTCTACCGCTGTCATTTTAGTCCCACATCGCATCACCATTGCTCCGAAAGGATGGAGGGTTTGTGCACGATAAGTCATTTCGACAATTCATGAGCACTCTTTACAACCGCCGTCAGTTTGCCCAGACCACTGGGACAGCCGCCATCATCACTGCTGCGAGCACCCTGCGTGCTGAGCAGAAAGCCGACTCCCAGGAGACACTACGCATCGGCCTCGTCGGCTGCGGTGGTCGTGGCACCGGAGCTGCCTCCCAAGCGCTGGGAGCCGATTACAACGCCAAGATCGTGGCCATGGCCGATGTGGACATGAAGCAGATCGAGACCAGCATTGGCAGCCTGAGCCAGAAGTTTCCGGATCGCGTGGATGTGAAGCCGGAGAAGCGCTTCATCGGCATGGACGCCTACCAGAAGCTCATTGATAGCGGCGTGGATGTGGTGCTGCTGGCCAGCCCTCCGGGCTTCCGCCCCCTGCACCTGATGGCAGCGGTGGATGCGGGCAAGCACATCTTTGCCGAAAAACCGATGGCGGTGGACACCATCGGCTATCACATGGCCATGGCCGCCGTGAAGAAGGCTAAGGAGAAGAAGCTGAACCTCGTGGCCGGCTTCTGCTGGCGCTACAGCACCTCCCGCAAGGAAGCCTTCCAGCGCGTGGCCGATGGGCAGATCGGTAAGGTCACCAGCATCCTGGCCACCTATCACACCGGACCCGTGAAACCCATGCCGCCCGCCAGCGCCCGCACGCCTGAGATGAGCGATGTGGAGTGGCAGGTGCGGAACTGGTATAACTTCTCCTGGCTCAGTGGGGACAGCATCGCCGAGCAGGCCGTGCACAGCATTGATAAGATCGTCTGGGCCATGGGGGATACCCCACCCGTCTCCTGCATCGCCACCGGGGGTCGTCAGATCCCCTCAGAAGGCGGTAACATCTATGACCACTTCCACGCTGCCTTCGAGTGGGGTAACGGTCTCATGTGCCATCTGGCCAATCGCCAGATCAAGGGCTGCACCGGCCATAACCAAGACATCATCCGCGGCGAAAAAGGCGTGCTCATCATCGGTAAAGGCGGCGCTCCCTTCATTGATGGACCCAAGCGCTGGCGCTGGCGTGCGGAGGAGAAAAACATGTATGACCTGGAGCACGAGGCCCTCTTCAACGCCATCCGCAAAGGAGAAGTGATCAATGACGGCGATCGCATGATGCTCTCCACGCTGGTGGGGATCATGGGCCGCGAGGCCGCCTACACGGGTCAGCTCCTGACCTGGGATCAAATGCTGGCCTGCACTCAGGATTTGGCCCCGGATAATCTGAAGTGGACGGATAGCTTCACCCCCACGCCGATGGCCATGCCGGGCGTGACAAAATTCCAAATGCCTGAGCCCCAAAAACCCGAAGAAGAGGTGAAGGGCAAAGAAGAGAAGAAGAAAGAAAAGGCCTAACCGCAAGTCGGATCATCCTGAAAGGGATGATCTGATCGCCAAAAGCAGGCAGGGTTTGTCCGGCGCTGGGTTCAGATTCACTCTGAGCCCCGTCGCCGGACCTATTAAGTTTGGTTAACGTGACCCACGCTGGATGCAGCCTTCCCAGCACCGCGGCTGCTGTCGTATCGACAGCGCGTTTTCTTTCTAATTCTTCAGCAGCAAGCTCTGAAGCGACCACCGCAGGGTCTCCCCCTGCGGAATCGCTAACGCAACCGTTCGTTAGGCCTAGTTAACGGAGAGGGTTGTGCCCTCCCTCCATTCGTAGGTTTAAATCCAGGTGCCTGCGGGGATGACGGTGTCTTTCGGGATCACCACGATACCGTCGCGGATGTAGAACAGCTCGCTGTCCATGTCATCGGGTTTACCCTCGGGGGTGATGACGACGTTATCGCCGATGTGCACGTTCTTATCGATGATGACGCGCTCGATGCGGCAGTTACGCCCGATGCCAGGGGCGGGGCGTGTGGGATCGGTGCCCACGGCACCTGCGTAGTAATCCGCGCCCATGATGATGGTTTCACGAATGGTGGTGCCGGTCTCGATGATGGAGCGGATGCCGATGACCGCAGTCTCCACATGAGCGTCGGTAATGATGCAGCCGTCGGAGATGAGGGCTTCACGGATCACCGCGCCATTGATCTTCGTGGCAGGCAGGAAGCGGGCATGGGTGAAGATGGGGGCGGCGGAGTCAAAGAAGTCATACTGGGGCACCAGCTTACAGAGGTCCAGATTGGCCTGGAAGAAGCTGAGGATGGTGCCGATGTCTTCCCAGTAGCCCTGGAAGTTGTAGGAGTGGACTTTGTATTTCTTCAGCGCTGCGGGGATGATGTGCTTGCCGAAGTCCATGCAGTCATTATCCAGCGCGTCGATGAGGGCTTGGCGATTGAATACATAGATGCCCATGGAAGCTTGATAACGGGCCTCGGTGGTCGGCAGACCGAGCTGCTGGAGCATCTCTGCAGGCATTTGAAGGTCTTCGAGGATGGCAGGGTCCTTGGGCTTCTCCACGAATTCATGGATCCGACCTTCAGCGTCGGCTTTCATGATGCCGAAGCTTTTGGCATCCTTCGCATTCACAGGCAGGGTGGCGATGGTGAGCTCGGCCCCGGTGGTGAGGTGCTGCTCCATCACCTTGCGGAAATCCATGCGGTAGAGCTGGTCACCGCTGAGGATGAGGAAATACTGATGATCGCCTTCCAGGAAGTAGCGCAGGTTTTGCCGCACGGCGTCGGCAGTGCCCTGATACCAGCGCTCGCCCTGCGGGGTCTGCTGAGCGGCCAAGACCTCGATGAATCCGCGCTCGAAGGAGTCGAACTGATAGGTGCGGGCGATGTGACGGTTCAGCGAGGCGCTGTTATACTGCGTGAGCACATACACGTCGCGCACGCCGGAGTTGATGCAGTTGCTGATGGGGATGTCCACCAGACGATACTTACCCGCCAGAGGCACTGCAGGTTTGGCCCGATCCTTAGTGAGGGGGAACAGGCGGGTTCCCGCACCGCCTCCCATGACGATGGCCAGTGTGGAGCGCCGGAGGAGTGCATCGGTTTCGATTTTGGAGGGCATGGCTGGTAGGAAAGGGCTAGTTTTCAGTGAAACAAGACGCCTAAGCAAGCGTTTCTGTCGGGCGATACGCATGTATTCCGTCTTTCTACGGTAACGTGCCCCAACCGCCCCCACCCTGCATGTCCTCCACTACGAATCGCCTCGCCATTCTTGCCCTTAGCTCCGCCACCCTGGCGGCGATGCCGCTCCAGGCTGCGGTCAGCTTTGAAAAGCAGATTCTTCCCGTGCTCGAGGCCAAGTGCCTGGGGTGCCACAAGGCCCCGCACATGGAGGACGGCAAGATGAAGAAACCGAAAGCCGACCTCCGCCTGGATGCCGCCTGGGCCATGCTCAAAGGTGCAGAGAGCGGCCCGGCCCTGGTGCCTGGAAACTTGGCCAAGAGCTACATCTATGAAGTGGTCACCCTACCCAAGGATGACGATATGTTCATGCCGCCGAAAGGCGACCCCCTCACGGCGGATGAAATCCAACTGCTCAAGGAATGGATCGAAAGCGGAGCCGACTTCGCCGGGTGGAAGGGTAACATGGAGGGGGCCCCCGAGGAGGAGGAACCCAAAGCCGCCGTGGTGAAGGTGCGCGAGCACGAGGTCTTTTATCAAAAGTTAGGCGATGGAGTGAAGCCTGCCGAAAGTGCCGCGCTCGAAGCTGCCAAAGCCGCTGGAGCCCAAGTCTCCACCCTGAAGATGGACAGCCCTCTGCTGCGGGCGGATTTCCTCACCGGCGTCTCCAAATGCACCGACGACAAAGTGGCCGCGCTGCTGCCACTGAAGGAGCAACTCGCCCAGCTCGATCTCGGCCGCACCGTCATCACGGATGAGGCGCTGAAGACCGTGGCTCAGTTCCCCCGCCTCGCCGCGCTGGACCTGCGCCAGACCCAGATCACCGATGCCGGCCTGGAAGCGCTCACCGCACTGAAAAACCTTCAGACCCTGAACCTCTTCGGCACCGGGATCACGGATGCCGGTGTGAAGCAACTGGCCGCCATCAAGTCCCTGAAGACCATCTCCCTCTATCAGACAAAGGCCACCCCCGCCGCCGCCAAGGAACTGGCCACCGCGATCCCCGGGATCAAAGTGACGCTGAAGTAGGTTAGGTCTTCTGCGGATTTATTGTCACGGTTTCTTTGCACAAACTCATGTGAAGAAGCCATACGGCCAAGCTGACAGTGTCTCGCGATATCCCTCAGCATGAACCATGCCCCGACCAACCACGACGGCAGTTCCGACTCACCTACCGCGATCGAGAGCTGCCTGGAAGCTCTCGCGGCCGAATTTCCAGGCCTCTCCAGCGAGCATCTCGCGGCGGCCTACGAAAACGTGCGCCGTCGCAGCAACACACCTCTTTCCGACGACATCCTGAAAACCCGCCTGCGGCTCCTTTGCCAATCTCGCGGGATGTCGCATACGTTGTGAGGAGAACTCAGCGCAGCGAGCCTCGTATCAGCGCCCATTCCTGATTCGTTCTCTGAATGACGCCCTGCATGAGCTTGGCGGTCAGTGCATTTGGCCTGTTACCTTTGCGATCAAATTCAGGCACACTGCGGGTGTAGCTGGTGACACACGCCCGATCCGGTGAAGTGGAAATGCCCAGGCTTTTGATGATGCAGCCGAGACTTTGCTTCGCCAATCGAAACCGGAGAGCCTCCTCTCCGTCAGAGATATCAAGATATCGGGCATACGAAACGACGCCGCCAAAGTTAGAGGAGCAGGAAAAGACGTAATTGGCGTCTCCCATGTAAATGTCCGCGGCAGTGATCAGCAGATAACGCAAAGGGGCACGTGGTGAATCATGCACAGTCCTTTGCAGAGCCGGTAGCATCACATTCACATCCCACTGCACTTCGCCTAACAAACCACGCCGACGGGTATGTTCAGGCAGGGGCACCACCTGATCGGATAAGAGAACTGGCATGCCTGTTTCCTGTTCGATCACATAACCCACCGCTTTTAAAAGAGGTTCAGGCACATCTCCTAGCCTAACCAAAATGACGGTCAGCACAGCCACGGAATTGAGGCTGGAATCGAGCTTGCAAGTCCGCACTTCTGGGATCTCAGCGCTCGACTGCCAATAAGGCAAATTGGCCGCTTCCTTCGTGCCGGATGAGATGAGGATGCTAGATGAATCCAGTCGGGAGACCATCTCATAAGCGCGATTGTTTTCCGCGTTCAAACGCAGCGCTTCCTGAGCCATCCGCAAAGCCTCCTGAGACTTCCCTTCGCCGTCCAGTTGTTCAGCATAGTCTTGCACCGCGTCGGAAAATTCACCCGCGACAACATTATCCGTGATCGACAAAACCCGCTCAGCCGCCAGTCGCTTATGCTCTGGGTTCCACGGATTCAAATACGCATGGTCCTGCATCACGATGAAAACCAGCATGCCAGCCAGTGGCGGGACGGGCAGCGCCCACCAGAACGTCGCCTGACGCTGCGCCCGATGTGATTTTTCCCATATCCAGGGCCAAGCATATAAAGCCAGGCAACCGACTAAAATCAGTGCTTCCGTCCAACCCCGGTTTCGATGGAGGGCCACGAATTCGTGAGTGCTCAAAAGAATCAGTATGGGCAGGAGCACCCCAAAACCCAACAGCCCAAAAGCCTCAGCTAGAATCACTTTGGAGGGGCGGCGCACGGGCAAGGTCCGTCTGTTCCGCTCGATCTGCTGAGCCGCTAGTTCCTCTGGGGTCGCCGTTGGACTCAGGCCTTGATAAAGTGCTTCTTCGGCGAGCTCTTCTTCACTCAGAGATTGATAGTAATGAATAGCCTGCTGCTCCCACTCCTTCCATTTCAGTGGGCTGTGCACTCTACTCCTAAACTCTCCGACCAAGGCTAAAAGACGAAGCAGGAGAAAGCCTCCCCACGCGGTGAGGAACGCATGACTCGGCACTACCCCATACAAAATCGCGACCACCAAACAGAAGAACAAGGCTTTGAAAAAAGTCGGCGCGACGAGGGAATTCATCATGAGCTACAGAACAAGCCTCAGATATCAGACTTCTGAGGGAGGTTCAACATGACAGGATCTTTATCCGTAAGACGTTTTTCGACATTCGCCGACAACCTGATGTAAAAGAGCCTTCATTGGGTAGCGTGGACAGGATTTGAACCTGTGATCCCGCATGCGGGACTATGAGCCTGACGAGGCTTGGGTGCGGGTGAGTCCGGTCAGCCGATAGAA